>JAJYGU010000356.1 GCA_021784975.1 Planctomycetota bacterium | reverse complement strand
CGGCGCGGTTCCAGGTTTCCCCCACCAAAACGCACTGGCGGTCTTCGTGAGAAGCATGTTTCCACTCAACGACTTATTGCTCAACGTAATGCCCCGGCAAACACGAAATGCTAGCTTCAAAGCGGTGCCAGCCAACAGCTCACCCGCCTCTTCGATCCGTTGGCCGGGGATGACACGATGGCCAAAGCACGACTTCAAGGCCCCAAGCTCGGTTTGGCCATCACCAAGCGTCTGGCCGCGCTCTTGGGCGGGACCATCACGGTCGAGAGCCAGCCGGGCAAGGGTACGACCGTTCGCGTCACCATCGACCCCGGACCGCTGGATGCGGTGCGCATGCTGGCCGATCCGAACGAGGCGGTGATCCATCGCTATGATTGGCCGATGGCCTCGTCGGAGGCCTCGCCGCGAATCTCCGGCCGGGTTTTGCTGGTGGAAGACGGCCCGGACAATCAGCGATTGATCGCCTACATCCTGCGGAAGGCCGGGGCTGAAGTAGCGGTGGCCGAGAATGGACAGGAGGCAATCGACCAGATTCTCAATGACGAAGCGGCCATCAGCCCCGATCGACCCGGCCGCCTCGCCCCGTTCGGTGTGGTGCTGATGGACATGCAAATGCCGGTCCTCGACGGTTACACCGCCACCCGGCGGCTCCGCTCGATGGGCTACGCCGGGCCAATCATTGCCCTGACCGCTCACGCCCTGAGCCAGGACCGGCAGAGGTGTCTGGAAGCCGGCTGCGACGAGTACCTGACCAAGCCCGTCGAACAACAGCGCCTGCTGCACGCGGTAGCCGAGTTTCAACTCAAGTCCCACCTCCGCCAGCCGACGGGCTGCCCGCCGGCTTAGGTCGGGATGGCTCACGGTGCCTCACAGGGATAGCGAAAAAGGTGTGTCTCGCGGTGGAGGCTGTGCGCATTGCTGCCGGCCGGACACGCAGCCCCGAAGGGGCGTCAGCCATTAGCCAGGGGCGTGAGCCCCTGGGATCAGGGAGCGTTACATAGCGGAGCCCCAACGGGGCGGCACTAGCCTGTGTCGCCACTTTGCGGCTTCAAACGAGGTGCGTGTTCGCCTCCCAGGGGCTTGCGCCCCTGGCTAGTGACTACCGCCGCTTCGCGGCTCCAGCCGAGCCGGTGGCACACGCGCGATAGTAGTCGATCGATCGCCGCAGGCCTTCTTCGAAGTGGACCTGCGGCTCGTAGCCCAGCAGGCTGCGAGCCAGCGTAATGTCGGCTTGGCTGTCGCGAACGTCGCCGGGCCGCGGCGGGGCGAACTTCGGCCGGATGTTCGTGCCCAATAAGCGGTTGATGGTTTCCAGCAGGGTGAGCAAGTCGACCGAGCGCCCGTCAGCGGCGTTAATGGTCCGGCCGGCGACCGCCGGAGCATCGGCGGCCAAGAGATTGGCATGCACCACGTTGCCCACGAAGGAAAAGTCTCGCGACTGCCGACCGTCGCCATAGATCACCGGCGGTCGCCCGGCCAATAGGGCGGTGATGAAAAGTGGAATGACCGCCGAATATGGGCTCTGTGGATCCTGACGGGGCCCGAAGACGTTGAAGTAGCGGATGGCCACGGTCTCCAGTCCGAAGCTGGCAGAGAAGGCCTGGCAGTATAGCTCGCCGGCCAGTTTGGCGGCCGCGTAGGGCGACAAGGGCGCGGGCAGATCGCTCTCCCGCTTGCTGGAGGTGGGCTGGTTGCCGTAGGCCGCGCTGGAGGCGGCGTAGACCACCCGCCGCACGCCTGCACGACGGGCGGCGTCCAACAGCGTCACTGTACCGGTGGCGCCGGCGGCGTGACTCTCCAGCGGTCGCTCCAGGCTAAGCGGCACGGAGGCCAACGCCGCCTCGTGAAAGACGCACTCTACCCCCGCCACCGCCTTGGCTGCCACGGCGGCGTCAGTGATATCGCCCTGGACGAATTCAATCTGCTGGCGAAAGGAGTTCATGTTCGCCGGGTGGCCGGTGCTGAGGTTGTCGAGAACGCGGACGCGATCGCCGCGCTCAATCAGAGCCTCGGTGATATGTGAGCCGATGAAGCCGGCCCCGCCGGTGACGAGAAATAGTCGTGCAGGCATGGTTCACAAACGTCCCTTGTTGGTTGCGTTGATCGCGCTGTTGAGCATGTTGACGTAGAAGCTGAAGACGCGAAAGATCATCATAATAATCAGGGCGGCGATGGTCGCCCACACAATCCAGCCCGCGATGGTGGTCAAGACGGAAATGGCCATGGCAGCCCGCTCGCGATACTGGCGCGACAGGATGGCCATGGTTTCCACCAGCTTGCCGCTCTCTTCGGCCACCGCCAGCGAGTCGAGGAACTCGGGCGGATAGCCGCCGGCATCGCGGAAGGCCTCGTGCAGCGTGCTGCCGCGGAGGATGGCGGCGTCGATGGCCGGCACCTGGTCGATGAAGCAGGCGTTTTGCGTGCTACGGAGGCTGAGCTCCAGTGATCGGCGGAGGTTCATGCCGGCATCCATCGTCAAGTGGAGCGACCAGGCCATCCGTGCCAGCGCTAGCGTGCGCACCGGCTCGCCCACACCGGGCAACTTCATCACCAGATATTGAACCGGCCGCATCCACAAGGCGCCCCGGCTCGTGGCGCGGATGACCAAGGCCAGCAGGGCCACCGCGCCTCCCACGATCGCGGTATAGATCAGCAGTCCCGGGTTGCCGACCAGGCCAAAGCCGAGGATATCAAGGGTTCGGTTGCCGGTCAATTCACGAAGGATTCCCATGAACCATATCAGGCCGCCGATTACCAGCACGGCCAGTGTGAGTTGGATGAGCGGCCCGCTGATGGTGCGGAGGAACTGGCGGCGTAGGGCGACTTGTCCCTGGTAGTGCTCGGCCAGTTGCGCGAAGATGGCATCCACGTGCCCGCTCTCCTCGCCCACCCGAACCAGTTCGCACACTAACAGGGGAAAGTAGCCGCCGCAGGCCGACAGGGCCGCAGAGAGAGTCTCGCCGTGGTCGATGTCGTCGCGGACTTGCAGCAGATGGCGGTGCAGCCCGCCGTAGGCCCGTTCGGCCTCACGTGCCAAGACGGTCCGCAAGTCGATTCCCGCTTCCAGGGCCATGCTCAACCGATGGCAGAGCTGACCCAGTGCTTTGGAAGAGATGCGTGGGGAAAACAGCATGGCGTGTCCGGCGGAGCGGTTCCCGAGCCGACGTGCCGTCGGCCGCTAAATGGTCGGGTGCCGAAGACGGCAAACATAATTAACATAGCCGATGGGATCGAATCAGCCCAGTATGGCCTGTTGCCCACGCCCCACGGTCCCACTTCCACGGTCCAGCCCCGCACCCCGCACCCCCGACTGCCACCATAGCTAGCATTGTTTCGTGCCAACTGCCCTTCCCTTGAAGGCCGTTTTCTGGTACGAACCCGCCTGCTTGTCGGTCGCTGGAGTGGATTTTTGCGTTCCCTCGGTGAGCATCCCACTATCAGTGGGGGTGATGGTATGAGAGTTCTCTTGCCTCGCGTCGGTGCGTTGGTGATGGTCGTGGTGTTGAGTTGGATTGCCTTGGCGCATGCGCAGCGTAACGGAGCCACCGCCGCCAATGATGCCGGGGCGCTTAGCCAGAACCAGGGCCCGCCCGATGCTGCCCAACCTCCGCCTGTCTCGACAACCGCTTCCGCTGCGCCGGCCGCCAAATCTCCCTGCAATGCACCGGCGGGGCCGGCGGCGTCTCCGGCGATCCGGAATCCTGCACAGCCGCCACCGGCAGATCCGTTCCGCTCTCGAGTCCATGGTGGCAGCGGTCTTTCTCCCTCATCCCCCTACCCAGGAACCACGATTCCTGACGCGGCGGCCGTGGGCCTTTCCTCGCCGCTGCGTCCCGCACCATCAGTTACCCCGCCGCCTCCCGACCACGCCCCGGCGACTCCAGACAACGCCCTGCGCGGACGGCCCTCGTCGCCCGCACAACTCGCCGCGGGGAGCGCGGGTAATCCTTTGCGGCCTGGGGAGCCGTCGGCGGCCGTGCCGTCCACCGTGGCCCGAACCGGCCTGGGTGCCACCCAGCCCGGCTACATGCCGGTCGAATTGCCGCGTGACCTGCCGGAGGCGAGACGGCTGGCCGTGGTCCAGTCGCGCGAGCCCGCAGCCGTCGTACAAGTGGCCGCAGTGCAGCCGGTTAGGCCTCCCCCGGCAAACGCCACGGCGGGCAGCCAGCCTGCGGGCAACGAACTCCACGCGTTATCTCAATTGCAGCCTACGGCGTCATCTCAGTATCAACCCGCCGCCCCCTTGCAGTCTGCCGCATCCGGCAGCAGCCGATTGGCGGCGGCGCTGCCCGCCGGCGCCGGCGCCTTCTCGACCAGCTTGATTGCTTCGCCCTCCGGTTCGCGGGCGACTTCGTCCAAGACGATTCAAGAGCCCGCGCCGTTCAGGGCCGATCCGTTCGCTCTGCCGGCCAACAGCTCGCGGCCGTCGCGGCTGGCCGAGATTGAAAGAGATCGGGTCGAACTGCCGGCGACGGACGGCGGTCCGACGATGGAGCCAGCCGCCGACGCCGAGGGCACCGGACAACCAGGCGGGAAACAATTGGAAGGCATCCAGAGTCCGCAGCTCACCATCCAGAAAACCGCTCCCAGGGAAATTCAGGTCGGCAAGCCGGCGGTCTTCCGTCTGACCGTGCGTAACGTGGGTCAGGTCTCGGCCAGTGATGTGGAGGTCCACGATCAGGTTCCCAAAGGAACCAAGCTGATGAGCACTACGCCGCGGGCGTCGGCCAACCAGCGCGGCGAGTTGGTATGGCGTCTGGGCGCCGTCCGCCCCGGCCAAGAAACTGCGGTGGAAATGCAGGTGATGCCGATTGCCGAGGGTGAGATCGGCAGCGTGGCCACCGTACACTTCGGTGCCGATGCTTCGTTCCGCTGCTTGGCCACCCGACCGCAGTTGGCCCTTCAGGTCGCCGCCGCCCAAAAAGTCATGATTGGGGAGCAACTGACCCTTTCGTTGGTTGTTTCCAACCCCGGCAGCGGCGCAGCCACCGGGGTGGTGGTCGAGGAGCGGATTCCCAACGGCCTGCGCCACCCGGCCGGTAATGACCTTGAATACGAAATCGGCACGCTAAAACCGGGCGAGAGCCGCAAGGTTGATCTGCCCCTGACGGCCAGCCGGCCGGGCTCCATCCACAACCTTCTGGTCGTGCGCGGCGACGGCAACTTGCGGGCGGAAGACAAACGCAATATCGAAGTTGTCGCGCCCGCTCTCGACGTGGCCATGGAGGGTCCCAAGAGGCGTTTCCTGGATCGCGAGGCGATTTACCAGTTCTCGGTCAAGAATCCCGGCACGGCAGCGGCCAAGCAGATCGAGTTGGTGGCCTATTTGCCGGCCGGCTTGAAGTTCGTCAACGCCAACAACGCCGGCTCCTACGACAACGCCACCCGTAGCGTTCGCTGGCGGTTGGAAGAGCTGCCCGCCAATGAGGAGGGGAGCGTCCAGTTGGTCACCCTGCCCGTGGAGGCTGGCCCACAGGAAATCAAGCTTCGCGGCACCGCTCAAAAAGGACTGAAGGTGGAAAAGGAGCAGCCGATCACTGTGGAGGGCATTGCCGCCGTGCTCTTCCATGTCAACACATCAACCAACCCGATCCAAGTCGGCAGCACGACCACCTACGAGGTCCATGTGGCCAATACGGGCTCCAAGGCCTCCAACAACGTGCGGTTGGCGGTGGAGCTGCCGCCGCAGTTGGAGCCGGCCGGTGCCGGTGGGCCCACCCGGGCGACCGCCGACGGCAGCGGTCGCGTGATCTTCGACGGGCTGACACGGCTGGCGGCCAAGGCCGAAACCACCTATCGCATCCGTGTCAAAGCCCTCAAGGCCGGCGACCTCCGCACTCGCTTCCAGCTTCAGACCGACGAGATGCAGTCGCCGATCACCAAGGAAGAGGCGACGGAGGTCTTCGGGGACGAGTAGTCCTCAGAAGAGCCGTCCTTGCCGGGGCCGGCCCAGCAAACGCGCATCGTAGCCGGCTTCGCGGAGACAGTCCACAAAGCTCTCCGGCCCATGGGTGCAATACACCACCCGAGGCGCGACCCGGGCCACGGCCTCGAAAAGCTCGTCGTAATCGGCGTGGTCCGACAAGGGCACCGCGTGGTCCACACGGAGACGATATTTGCTCCGCTGATCCACGGCCCAACCGGTCGCCGCGATGCGTACCTGCCGGCCGACTCGCTCGAAGGTACCGGCATTGGGTGGGGCAACCAGCGTCCAGCCCGGTTCGACCTTGCCAGTGAACGGAGCAATCCTCCCCAGGTCCACGCCGCAAGCTTCGTACACCTGGCTGACCTCGAAGACGCTGCGGTGTTGCACGACCGGTAGGCCGGCCGCGGTGAGCAGCCGAGTCACTTCCTGCCCCTTGCCCAACGCATACGCCACCACAACCGGCACGGCGCCGTCGGCCAGAGTGGCGCGGACTAGCCTCAGCAGATCATCGATTGCTTGCTGCCGCGGTGGCAGGCGGTAGTCGGGATGGCCGTAAGTGCTCTCGATAATCAAGATATCTGCCTGGGGCATCTCGGCGCGCGCGGCGGTGGCCGACTCGCCAAGCTTGAAGTCGCCGGTATAGAGCAGTGACCGGTCGCCGTCCTCGGCCAATAGCATCGCCGATCCCAGGCAGTGCCCGGCCGGCCAAGCGGTCAATCGCAGCCCGCCCCAGTCGATCGGCTGGCGATAGGGCAAGGGCAACGTCGGACGCGGGCCGAGGCGATGTTGATAGAGGAGGGCGGTTTCCGGGGTGCAGAGCGCGTACTCGTGCCGGGCGATGTGGTCGCTATGGGCATGCGAAATGAACGCTCGCGGCTGACGGCGGCTAGAGTCCACCGCCAGTCGCGGTTTGGTCAGCACCAGCCCATTGTCCCAATAAAACAAGCCTAATCTCGAGCGGTAGCCACCACGACCTTAGCCGGGATCGGTAAGCCGGCATTGTGCCACACCTTGTCCAGGGCCTCTGAGGTCTGTTTCACCACCAAGTCGCGACGACGGGTGGGAAAGGCGCTCCGCGACGGCTTAGCGGTGATGGGGCCCTCGTAACCCCCTTCCTTGAGAATCCGCAGCAAGCCGGCCACGTCAATGCGGCCGTGGTCGGCCCCGGGCAGGAGGCGGGATTTGTCGTCAAGATCGGCGGCGACCACCTCGGCCGGCATCTCGGCCACCTGCACGGCCACGATCTGACGGGCGGAAAGCTTCCGCACCGACTCCAGCGACCCTCCGCCCGCCACCACGTCCCAAATGTCCAGCAGTAGCCCAAGGTTCGGGGCAGCCACCATGTTCAGCAACAGATTCAACGAGTCCAGTTCGTGAATGAACTCAAAACTGTGATCGCGGCGGAGATTCTCGGCCGCCTGGAAGCCGACCGCCAGCCGCACCCCTGCCGGACGCAAGGTGGCGCAGACCTCGCTGAGCCGCTGGCGATGGAATTCGAAATTCTCATGATAGGGGCGGGAGTCGCCGGCTGGAGCCAGCACGGCTGTACACCGCAGACAGCCCAGTTCCGCCGCACATCCCGCGTACTCCGACAACTTCTTCAAGTCCTTCTGAAAGTCCGCGTCATCGCGGTCCCACTCAAAAGGCAATGGAAACGTGCCGATCCGCAGTCGGGCACTGTCGATCAGCCGCCGGGCGTAGGCCATCCCTTTCAATCGCGCCCGAGTGGCAAACTCCACCATGTTCAGATCCATGCCCGCGAAGCCATAAGTCAGGGCCAATTCGATGATTTCGCTTTGATGCCCGGACACTCCGAGCCATCCTGGGTTAAGGTTCTTGAACATTGCAGCAGGACTCCGTGGGCGGGAAGGCGTAAATCTTAGATTGTCGCACGTCCTCGTCGGCGACGAAAGGGGGGGCGAAGCGGGGCGTTGAGCCAATGATTGCCGGCCCATCCGAAGCGTCTCAGCGCAGTTGGACCGTGTCCCGGCGACCAGTTCTTTCGCGGGCAAGCGTCACTCGCCCACGATCGACGCCATCCGATCACGTCACCCCGAGGGCGAGCATGGCGCCCAAGTTTGGCTATTGGGCGTCGGTCCCGTCCGACTTGGGCGCGGCCGCCTTGCCTTTTGCTCTGGCGGCCTCCGACCGGGATGCCGCAGCAGCCTTCGGGCTGGCCTTGCCGGGTGAGTGTGCGGCCGGCTTCAAAGCAGCCGCTGACGCTGCGGCAGGTTGGGACGAGGCCGGGGTGCTGGTCGCGGGCTTCGCGTCCGCCGCGAACGGGTCGTCACTATCGGCAGGCGCGTTGTCGGCCGGCTTCGCCTGCTCCGTCGCCTTCGCCCCGGCAGCGGGTGATTTCTCGGTCTTCTTCTGCGCGACGGCTTCGGCCGGCGGCACATCGTCAGGCTGGGTGGGCTTCTTCGTGAGCTTGGACGACGCCGCGCGGTTGGCAGCCTCAGCCCGCGGCTTGGCGGCCGGCTTTTCATCTGGGACGGCAAAGGGATCGGTTTGGGCAGTCGGTTCAGCGGCAACATTCGTTGCCGGCTGCGGGCCGACCTGGGGCGGCGCGGCGGATTCAGCGGGCAGGATCGCCTTCTCGCGGACCACCCGGGCCTCCTCTTGTTCGATCGCGGCGTAGCGGGCCTTCCGCATCTTTTCTTCTTCTTGGAGGGCAGCCATTCGAGCCTCGACCCGATACTCTTCCAACGCGAATCGGGCCCTTCCTTGCACCCGCTCTAAGGCCTTGGCCACGTTATACATCCGGTTCACGTCTTTGCTTTCTAGCTCGGCTCCCTGTTGAAAATCCAAGCGGGCGTCCTGGGATCGGCCCAGATTCAGACACGTCAATCCGCGGAAGTAATATGCCCGCGGATCTTTCGAGCCACCGGTAATGGCCGCCGTCAATTGGTCGTACGCGGTGACGTAGTCGCCGGCAAAGTAGGCGTGTACCCCGCGACCATATTTCTCCCCGAGAACAAAATCCTGTGCTGGCGACGGGACTGTCCAGATACTGACCAGCGCCGCGCCCAATAAAGCAATACCGCGAGACATGAAAGAGAACTCCTGGTCGGAAAAGGCTACAAGCACCTCGATAGCACGTGCCGCAGAAGTCAAATGACTTCACCGACTATTTCGATCCTAATCCGTTTGCAGGCGGATTTCAAGCAACTGCGGCCGGACCCTCGCGGCCCCCGCCTAACGAATCCGGCCGCTGATGGATTTGCCCGCCGGCGCTAACCCTCCGGCCGAATAGACGCCGACGACGCAAGGCTTTGGCTTCCAAAGCGTTGCAGAGGGCCGCCAGGATCCTTCGAACAGAGAGCCAAGAAACGGAAGTGACCCCCGAACGCCCGGGAGTCACTCCCGATCCAGGCTGCCGTTACCGCAGCGCCGAGGCCGTCAGCGAACCGCTGCTGGGTAGCGGGTTACTGCTGGTCCGCGACGGGGCCGGCGGCCGCGCACTGGGCGCGGTGGGCGCCGGGGTGGGCGCCGGTGCGGGGGTTACCGGAGTTGCGGCGGGCGCAGCTTGGCATCCCGAACACCCCGAGTTGCTACAGCCGTTGCAGGAACTACACGTGCTGCATGTGCTGCAAGTGCTGCAACCGTAATAGGGTGCGTAGCAGTTCGTGCCGCACGAGTAGTATCCGCCGTAACCACAATTGTAGCTGTAACCACAACCGTAACCCCAACCCCAGCCGCCGCAACCGCAACCCCGGCCCCAACCGTGAGCGTCGGCTTGAGGAGTCGCTGCCAACAAGGCCGCCAACAGCACGCCGCCCGCCAGCAACCAGTTTCGAGTTGGTCGTTTCATACCTGTTCCTCCGTTCGATAGGACACACGGGACATGACCGTTCACGGGCCCTGGGCCAAGGAAACAGTCCCAATTTCGCGGCGAATATGGCGGTTTCTGAAGAACCGATCGTCCCCGCCCCGAAAATCGGCACACTCCCCTGTGAACGGCCACCACGGGATACGCAAACGTCAACTGTAACTCTAGCGATGCCTTACCCCAAAGCAAGCCAAAAAAAATGACCAACCTGGATGCAAAAAAGCGGACATCGGTGTTTCACTATACGAGGCCGAGGTGGTTTGCCTCAGCCTTGGTCGCCAACTCGCGGATCGCTCGATCTTATCACCGCGGGCCTTGAGTAGCTGTGTGGGATTTTTGCCTACAGCCAGCCTCCAACTGAAGCCGATCACCGTTGGACGGCCAGCTTGACAGATATGGCCAACCCGGTTGCTCCCGGCAGCCGATAATCTCCGGGGCGGCTTCCTGGCAAGCCCCGCACCTATCTCCCGGCGGGAGCGACTCGCCATGGCCCATGCCTTGGACTGCGCCACTCGGGCACCCGAAGAGGTCCCAGCGAACGATGACTGGCTCGGCTGGGCGGTGCTTGGACTGCTGGCAGTGGGGACCGCGGCGGTAGCCTGGTGCATCCGCGATTGTTACGTGGACGACGCCTTCACCGGCTTCCAGTATCTCCGCAATGTCCTTGCCGGCCAAGGCTTCGTCTTCCATCTGGGCGATCCGCCGGTGGAAGGCGTTTCCAATATCGGCTGGCTGATGGTGTTAGCCCCTATGTCGGTCTTTTGGCCGCCGTGGCTGGTGGCAAAGCTTACGGGGCTGATGCTTCTGTTCGCCGCGTTGACCATGACCATGCTGCTGGGCCGGAAGCTGATGGGCCCGAGCGGCTTAAACATCGTGCCGCTGCTGTTGCTGGCGGCCAGTTTCGATTTCGTCTACTTTGCATTGGCCGGCATGGAGACGGCACTTCTGGCCGTCCTCCTCCTGACGATGGCATGGATCGCACTCGGCCGGCCAACCTCGTTCGCCTTGCCGATCCTGGGAGCATTTGCCTTCCTGGTGCATCCCGAGGCAGTGCTCGTCTATCCGCTTTACTTTCTGTTGTGGGAGATCCATCGATTTCGGCTATTTCCCGGCGATGCCGCGGAGGGGAGGTCGTCCCAATTCCCCGCGTTCGCAGGTGGGTCGATCGGCTGCGAGCAGCAAGTGGGCCACCGCCGCCTTCTGAAAGAGATATCGCTCTTCGTGCTGCTGGTGGGCGGAGTGACGGCCTTGCGCTACGCCTACTTCCACGACGTCGTTCCCAACACCTTTCACTCCAAGCCCAGCAACCTACGGCTGGCTCTGGAGAACGGCCTCGGCTTCCTGACAGGTCGGAATAGCAACGTTCCCGGTTGGCTGCCGGGCTGGCTGCTCTTACCGATGCTGGGTTTCGGCTACCGGCAGGCTTTGCGCACCGCTCCGGAGGCAGCCCGGATGTTGGTGGCCATTTCCGTGACCGGCATCCTGTTTGCCGTTTACAGCCGGCCCGATTGGACCGCCACCGCCCGTTACTTCGCGCCCTATCTGCCAGCCGCCTTGTTGTTGTTCTGGGCAGGGGCGGGAGCCTTGGAAGGGGAACGCCTGAAAACCCCATTGCAGCCGGCGGTGCGTCGAACCATCCTACACGGGGCCGCGGCGGCCCTCCTGATTGTCGGCCTATTCGGAGATATAGTCTGGGTCCAAACCTCGAACCTCTTTCCGGGATACGTGATGACCAGCCGGGGCTTGATTCCACCGGCGCTTTGGGTCCGCGACCACCTGCCCGCCGACGCCACCATCGCCACCCGGCGGATCGGGGTGCTGGCCTTCTACTCGGGCCACCCGATCTTCGATTATGCTTATGGCTTGCCCGATCCGGCGGTCGCTCGGCGGGTTGCCGGTCACGGCCACTGGTTCGATTTGC
>JAJYGU010000142.1 GCA_021784975.1 Planctomycetota bacterium | reverse complement strand
CGGGCCTTGTAGACCACGCCCATGCCGCCGCGGCCCACCAGTTCCAGGACTTCCAGGTCCGGGAAATAGACCGCTATTTCCTTCGGCGTGGGCGAAGCGCGGTCAGCGGCCCCAGGCTGGCTTCCGCCTTCCTGGTCCCCGGTCTGGCTCTCCAGCCCCCATTTCAGAAGGCAGCCTGGGCAAAGGCCTTGCGGCGATTGGGCCGGCAAGGCGGCTCCGCACTGTGGACAGCGGTTCTCTTCGCTCATGGCAAAAGGTCTCGATCCGTTTCACCCCTATACCTACTTTAAGCAGACGGGCAGAAAAGTTACGGTGGAAACCGCAATGCCCGCAACTACAGGCAGGTAAAGAGGTAGCGGACCTCTTCTTCAATCTCGTCCGGGCTGGCAACCGTCTGGGCGATCTCTTCCCGCAACAACTCCCGATAGCGCCCACGGAGTCGGTGGGCAGCCACTTTGACGGCCCCCTCAGTCATGCCCAAGCGGGCTGCAGCCGCTCGATAGCCGACCGCTCGGCTGCCCGTCAGATGGTCCTTGAGCGCATCGAACAGTGCGGCCTTGCCGTCGGCGTTCATCTCGGCTTGCAGGCGGGCCAGGACCTGATTTAGCAAACTAAGCGCCCATTGTTGCTCGAAAATCCGTTCAGGCGTCAGCCGGTCGGCCGGCTCCTGGCAATACCTGGCTTCAAGACTTTCCAGTGAGAGGATCGTTTGGCCGCCGCCTCGCTTTT
Organism: Planctomycetota bacterium; assembly: GCA_021784975.1. Classification (GTDB taxonomy): domain Bacteria; phylum Planctomycetota; class Planctomycetia; order Pirellulales; family Thermoguttaceae; genus JAJYGU01. The sequence goes on along the minus strand of JAJYGU010000142.1, from coordinate 11,036 downwards.
TGGCCCGGATACGGTCATATTCGTTCGCCAAGAATCGCTTCACCGCGGTGAGAAGAAAAGTTCGGAACCGTCCCTTATTGCGATCCGCCGCTGCGAGGAAATGCTTGTCCAGCAGGCGGACGAAGAACTCCTGGGTCAGGTCCTGTGCGTCTTCGGCCGAGTGACCCGCCCGGCGGACAAACGCATAGACCGGGAACCAATAGTTCTCACACAAGGTAGCCAGCGCGCGGCTGGCTTCGGACGAGCGGGGGCCGCCGGCGCTTACCACCATGCTCCAATGCGTGGTGGCAAAGCGATCCTTGCCGGCCGGCAACCGTTCGCACTTGCTGTCGTGGGCCGCCATAGCCCCATTTTAGTGCGATCATGCCCCGGTCACAATGACGCTGCCGACAGCAGCAGATATGCATTGCGATTCACCAAACACGATCAGAATTGCCCCAACCGAGAACCACCTGGCAGCTCGCGGCTGATCGGCAAACGGCCGCGGCCGGGCTGCACGATCCAACGAATCCGCTCTTCGACCGATCGGTCCCGCCCGTTGGTCGAGCCACGCTATGGTGGATTGGATTGCCGAGGTATGTGGCCGTCCAAAAACAAGTTGGGGACTGTCCCAATTTTCGTCCGACGAAAATGGGACTGTCCCCTTGGCGAAAGTGGAAGTTGTTGCTGGACGGCCGCTATGTGTCCGCGGCTAAGGAAACTGCCCAAGGGCCGTTGGCAGCATCGGCATCAAAAAGCGAGTCGCCATGTCAGCGGTTCTCCTTTTGGGTCCGGTCGATCAACTGCCGGATAAGCCACCGTTGATCCCAACCGCCGAAGAGGTACAATGAGGTTCACCCGCGGATGGCTGAGGCGAGCGCGCCCGCGGATTCCAGGACGCTTTACCCTTGCTGAGGGAAAGACCCACGATGGTAAGCAAGATACTCACTCTGCTTGGCGGATCCCTACAACCAGCCGCAATGACCCGTCGTCCTACGTGCGGAGGTCTTCAATCTGGCCTTCGGTCGGCTGCCGGGGTGAACAGTCTCTGGGCGCGGATCACGGTTGCCAGCTTGCTAGGGCTGGCCAGCCTGCCCGCCTCGGCCCAAACGGAAACTGGGCAAACCAAGATTCAGCCGCAACGCTTGGAGTGTGAATTTCGCGCCAGTCCCCAAGGGATCGATGCTACTCAGCCGCGGCTGAATTGGGTTCTGGACTCAACCGCGGCAAGCACCGATGTCCGCGGCGTGAAGGCTACGGCCTACCAAGTGCTCGTGTCGTCCGCCCCGGAACTGCTCAAGGAGGACCAGGGGGACCTATGGGACAGCGGCAAAGTCCGCAGCAGCCATCCGCTCCGCGCGATCTATGCCGGTCGGCCGTTGCGGAGCTGGCAGGCATATTGCTGGAAAGTGCGGGTATGGGACCAGGAGGGCCGGCCTTCGCTGTGGAGCCCGGCCGCCTCGTGGACGATGGGACTTTTGAGCGACCACGACTGGAAAAACGCCAAATGGATCGGCATGAAAGCCGTCGAGCCGACCCCGGCGGCGGGAGAGAAACCTTCGGACGGCCACCCCTTGGCCGCCCGGCAACTCCGCCGTGAGTTCGACGTCCGCGGGCAAATCCGCTCGGCCACGGTCGCGTTTTGCGGCCTGGGGCTTTCCGAATTGTATATCAACGGCGTCAAGGTTGGCGATGAAGTCCTCTCGCCGCCGCTGACGGAATACAACAAACGCGCGATCTACGTGGTCCACGAGGTTACTTCCCTGCTTCGAGACGGCCGCAACGCGGTCGGGGCATGGTTGGGCAACGGCCGCTACTGGGCGCCGCGGCACAAGGTGCCCACCAGCACTCGGACCTTCGGCCCGCCCAAGCTGCGGCTGATTCTGCGGATTGAGAACCAGGACGGCGGGCTGCGATACATCGTCAGCGACGAATCCTGGAAGGTCACCGACCAGGGACCGATTCGCGCCAACAATGAGTACGACGGCGAGCAATATGATGCCCGCCTGGAGCTTACCGGCTGGGCCGAGCCCGGCTATGACGACGGTGCCTGGAAGCCGGTGGAAGTCCTCCCGCCGCCGGGTGAAAAGCTCTCCGCCCGGAACATCGCGCCCATCCGGGTGATCGAGCATCGCCGGCCGATCGCCAAGAAGAACCCCAAGGAGGGCGTTTACGTGTTCGACATGGGGCAGAACCTGGTCGGCTGGTGCCGGCTGCGGGTGCACGGGCCGGCGGGAACAACCGTTCAGCTCCGCCATGCCGAAACCTTGCAGCCCGACGGAATGCTTTATGTGGCCAATCTCCGCAGCGCCCGGTGCACGGACCACTACACCCTCAAGGGCGGCGGGATCGAGGTCTACGAGCCTCGCTTTACCTATCACGGCTTCCGCTACGTCGAGATCACCGGCTATCCGGGCGAGCCTGCCGCCGACGCGCTGGAGGCCTGCGTGGTCCACGACGACTTGGAGCCGGCCGGCGATTTCCAGTGCTCCAATGAGTTGTTGAACCGTATCCACGCCAACTGCCGCTGGGGCATTCGCGGCAATTACCGCAGCATCCCCACCGATTGCCCGCAGCGCGACGAGCGGCAAGGCTGGCTGGGCGATCGGGCCGCCGGCTGCCACGGCGAGATGCAGCTTTTCAACGTGGCCGCCTTCTACGAGAAATGGCTCACCGACATGGCCGATACGCAGCGCCCCGAGGGCAGCGTCTCGGACGTGTGCCCGAGCTATTGGCCGCTGTACAACGACAACGTCACCTGGGCCGGCACCATCGCCTTGATCCCGGCCTGGCTGCGGGAGCAATATGGCGATAACCGCTTCATCGTACGGCACTACGCGGCCATGCGGGCATGGGTCGAGCACATGCTCGGCTATCTGGCCCACGACCGCATGCCGCGCGACAGCTACGGCGACTGGTGCGTGCCCCCGGAGGATCCGCACCTGATCCACTCGAAGGATCCTGCCCGCAAGACCAACGGTGAATTGATCGGCACCGCCTATTTCGAGCACATCCTGCGGCTGATGAGCCAGTACGCGGTCCTGGCCGGCAAGCCGGGCGACGCCGCCCGCTATACCGCCCTGGCCGAGCGAATGAAGGCGGCCTTCAACAAGCGATTTTTCGACGACGCGGCGGCAAGATACGACAACGGCACGCAAACCTCCAGCCTCTTGCCGCTTTCGTTTGGCCTGGCGCCGCAACGGCGGCGCGACGCCGTGTTCGCCGCGCTGGTGGCCAAGATCGAGGGCCAGTCGAAGTCGCATGTCGGCGTCGGATTGATCGGCGTGCAGCACTTAATGCACGTCCTGTCGGATCATGGCCGCCCCGATCTTGCCCTGCGAATCGCCACCCAGCCGGACTACCCGAGTTGGGGCTACATGGCCAACAAGGATGCCACCACCATTTGGGAGCTGTGGAACGGCGACACGGCCGACCCGGCCATGAACTCGGGCAATCACGTGATGCTGATCGGCGACCTGTTGCCCTGGCTATATGAATATCTGGCGGGCATCCGCGCCGATCCGGCCACTCCCGGCTACGACCGCATTGTGCTCAAACCGGTGTTTGTCCGCGGGTTGGATTTCGTGCGGGCCTGGCGGGAGACGATGGCCGGCCGGATCACCAGCCAGTGGAGTCGCAAAGACGGAGCAGTGGTTTGGAACGTCTCCGTTCCGATCGGCGGCGTGGCTACCGTCTATCTTTCTGCCAAAGAACCCAGCAAGGTGCTAGAAAGCGATAAGCCGGCCGCCGAGGCCCCCGGCGTGAGGTTGCTGCGACAAGCGAAGGACGCCGTGGTCTACGAGATCGGCTCGGGCACCTACAGCTTCCACATCGCCGAGTGAGGGAGAAATGCTCTCGCTCTGAACCGGGAACGACTTGAACCGCCCTTGATAAAGGTGGCCCGTGCCGCCCGTCTTGTGGTGCGCGTGCCATCGCATCGTATGCGTGTGGGTCAACCAGCGGAGGAAGGCCGTCAACTCCCCGTCCTCACGAGGCCAGATCACAAAATGCCAGTGATTGGGCATAAGGCAATAGCCCAAGATTCGCGTCGGATGCTTCTCCATCGCCTCGCCCAGCACCTGTTCGAAGGCCTCATAATCGGCCGCCTTCTCGAACAACGGCAAACGGGCCACTGGGCGGTTGAGCGCATGGTAAACCAGTCCTCCAGGAGCCGCGCGGGCTGTTCGTGGCATGCCCCTACGTTATCCCCGACGGCCTCGCGTTGCAAGTGGAAAAGAGTCGCGTCCCCTTTTTCCCCCGAGGGCGCTTTCTACGGCGTCGGCCACGGTGCGCAGCGCCTTGATACGGGCGTAGAGCTTGCAGTTGGCCTCTAGAATCGTCCAAGGGGCGTAGGTGGTGCTGGTCCGCTCCAGCATCTCGACCAGGCACTGCTCGTACTGTTTCCACTTCTCGCGGTTGCGCCAATCTTCCTGGGTGATCTTCCATTGCTTGGCGGCCGTGTTCTGGCGATCTTGGAAGCGGCGGATCTGTTCGTCGCGGTCGATCTGGAGCCAGAACTTGACGATCACCGTCCCGTGCCCGGCCAGTTGCCGCTCGAACTCGTTGATTTCCTGGTAGGCACGCTTCCACTCGGCCTCGGTGCAAAAGCCTTCGATCGGCTCGACCAGCACCCGGCCGTACCAGGAGCGGTCGAAAATGGCGATGTGCCCCGCCTTGGGCACGTTCCGCCAGAATCGCCAGAGAAAATGGTGGGCGAGCTCCTGAGGCGTGGGGGCGGCCACCGGATGCACCTCGTAGCCGCGGGGATCGAGTCCCCGGGTGAGGCGGCGGATGTTGCCTCCCTTGCCGGCCGCGTCGCAGCCCTCGTAGACCACCACGGCCGGCAGACGCGCATCGTAGAGACGATATTCCAGGTTCAGCAGCCGCTCTTGCAGCTTGCCCAGTTCCTCGTCGTACTGCTCGCGGGTCAGCGACAGACTGAGATCGACTCGATCCAAGATCGTCTTGTGCGGCGGGGGCCAGTCGGCCGGCACGGCCATCGGCTTGCGCTCCGGCGGAGCAGCGGCAGCCCGGCGGTCCAACTCGCGCTGCATCGCCGCGGCCACCGTGTCCAGCACCTTCACGCGGAGGTGACGCTCGTGGGTCGCCTCGACCAGCGTCCAGGGGGCGTTGGCGGTATCGGTTCGGGCGAGCATCTCCTCGGCGGCCGCCAGCCAGCGGGGGTACTTCTTGTTCTGCTTCCGTTCCTGCGGACCCACCCGCCACGACATGGCCGGGTTGCTTTCCAGCGTCTGGAAGCGGCGCTTCTGCTCGCGCTTGCTGATGTGCAGCCAGAACTTGACCAGCACGACGCCGCTGTCGGTCAACTGGTGCTCAAAGTCGCGGATGTCGTCGAACGCCGCGGGCCACGAGTCGGCTTGGTCGTTCTCGACCCGTTCCAACAACAGCCGGCGATACCAGGAGTGGTCCAGAATGACGATATCGCCGGCCGCCGGCAACAGGTTCCAAAACCGCCACATCCAAGGATAGAACTCTTCCGTCTCAGTAGGGGCGCCGATTGTGTAGACTTTGAACCCGCGGGGATCGAGGGCCTGGACCAGGCGGTTAATTACCTTTCCCTTGCCGGCGGCATCCCAGCCCTCGAACACAACCACCACCGGCACCCCGGCGGCCCGGGCGGCCCGCTGGCAAGCCCCCAGGCGAATTTCCAGGTCGGGATAGACCTGTTCGTAGGTTTCTTTGGGGATCTGCTGGTCAGGGTCGAGCAACTCGAGCATAGCGAACCTCCTCGGTGGGGCAGGCACAAGCTGATTTCAAGAATATAGCCCGAATCCGCGGCGACTGTCGCAAAACATGTATCCGCCAAGGCCGCCGAGCATTGTTGGCAGCGATGGGCAGGTAAGTATTGAGGTTCATGAATCCCCGGCGCAGGCCAAGCAGTGAAGTCGAACGGTATGGCTTGCATTCTATCTTGCCCCTGTGGAAAGAGAAAGCTCCCGGCAAGAATCTCCCAGTTCTTGGTGAAGCTGCTCCGAAAACGTAGCCAAAGCGAGCAAGGTCATCCTTCCGAAGAGTACCCTGGCCCTGCTCGTACCCGTTCTCTGCCCCGTGGCGGCGCCTTTTTCCAGTGACGAGCCGGCGTAAGGGCGGTGGCACTTCCCGCAATTGAATCACCAACGCTCGTTCCCAGCCGCTTGCTGGTCTACTTTGCTTTTGCTGACCTAGACCTAAAGCGGGTGCTGGACGCCTGTTTATGAGCACTAAGAAGGCACCAAACAGCCCGCCGCCACGGCGAGCGATGTGTACAACCAGGTGATCGCCCCCAACGCCACGCTTTTTGATCTCAGCCAGTTGACGTGCCCGGTGACTTGGAACACGAGCAAAGCCCCCTCGCACCAGGCCACGGTAAACTACCAGAGTGTCACTGTCGCTAATACGGTCACCGTGACCGTCAACTATACGTGGGTCCCGGAAGCTCTTTTCGGCGGCGGTACCCTCAGCGAAAGAGGTGCATGTCATCAGTAGTTACAACCTTAGCGGCCGTCCAAAAACAAGTTGGGGACTGTCCCCATTTTCGTCCGACGAAAATGGGACTGTCCCCTTGGCGAAAGTGGAAGTTGTTGCTGGACGGCCGCTTAACATGCCCGGCACCTGGTACGCCCAAGGCGGCGAATACGATATTCGCCCGAGCGCGTCAACCACGGTTTTCAACCTGGGAAATTACCTTTGTGACCAGGCGGAATGGGACGAGGGAACGCCTGGCACCCTCAACTTAAACCCTTCCACCGCGGCACCGACGCAACGACCGATCCTTGTGGAATAGATGCTCCGTAGATTGGCACGTCACCGCGTGTGTCAGTCTACCGTTTCGCATTCTCCCCCACAATCTGAGCAGAAACCCCCGGGCGCTGGACATTCATAGCGCCGCGACATTAGAATGGGAGGGTTCGGAGCTTGGAGGCGGTCGCGGCGACCGTCCCGAGTTTCGCGGCCGCAAAGGGGACCGGCACATTTTTCAGCCCTGGGCAGGGCACCGACGGGCACCATGCGGAGCTTGGCCGGTCGGTCCCGGAGCATGGTGGGGCCGAAAAATGAGCCGCTCCCCGGCCAGTGCGTTCCTTCCACCTTTGCCGGGCACTGTCGATCCGTCGTCGCGGATGAGGAGGGCCGGACGCCCAACCTCCGCTGCGCGGCGACCAGCCGTGCACCTGCCAATCATCAATCTGCAGAGGAGAGTCCAGATGTCTCAGCAACCTGTTGTGCTTCCACGGCGCCGTTTTCTGAAGACCGCAGCCGGGGCCGCGGCGGCGCTGGCCCTGCCGCAACTGATCCCCGGCACGGCGCTGGGCAAAGACAAGGTCGTGGCCCCCAGCGAGCGGATCGTAGTGGGGGGCATCGGGATCGGGCACCGCGGCACTTACGACCTGAGCTGTCTTCTCCCGCAGGCCGACGTGCAGTTCGTGGCCGTCTGCGACGTGAAGGCGGTGCGGCGGAGGGCGATCAAAACGCTGGTTGATAAGAAGTACGGCAATAAGAATTGCCGCATGTATCGCGACTTCCGCGACCTGCTGGCCCGCGACGACATTGACGCGGTGTTGATCGCGACCGGGCCGAACTGGCATGCCACCGCGGCCACCTACGCGGCCCGGGCCGGCAAGGACATGTACTGCGAAAAGCCGTGCACCAAGAACATATCGCAGAGCCTGCTGCTGGCGGAGACCATGCGGCGCACCGGGCGGGTCTTTCAGGCCGGGACGCAGCGGCGGAGCCTGCCGCACTTCGCCTTTGCCTGCGAGTTGGCGCGAACCGGCAGGCTCGGCAAGCTGCGCACAGTTTACGCCCATCCGGCCGGCATGACCACCGTGAGCAGCGGCTGGCTGCCCGCCGAACCGGAGCCGCCCAAGGAACAGGTGGATTGGGACCTGTATCTCGGCCCGGCGGCCTGGCGGCCGTTCAACAAGAAGCTCCTCGACGGCTTCAATTTCGAGAAAGGCGGCGGGCTGGTCGGCGGGGGCGTGCTCGAATGGGGCTCGCATTGCGTCGATCTCTGCCAATGGGCCGTAGGCGCGGATCATACCTGCCCGGTCGAGTACAATCCGCCCGACAAGAACCGCCACGTAGTGGCCAGGTACGCCAACGGCGTGAAGCTGGTCATCCGCGAAGACGGCTGGCTGCCGTTGGGCTCCTGCCCGGTGCGCTTCGAGGGCGACGATGGCTGGGTCGAGGCCGGCGACAGCGGCAAGCTGGTGCTCAGCTCGCCGGCGCTGCTGGCGGGCCGGAAGGTGGAAGAGATTGGCGGCTACCCGGCCACCTTCCACGTCCGCAATTTCCTGGATTGCGTGAAGACCCGCGCCAAGCCGCGGGCGAACGCCGACGCAGCCTGCTATTCGCACATCACCTGCCACGCGGCCAATATCGCCATCTTCCTCAACCGCCAAGTGAAGTACGATCCGGTCAAGAACGAGTTCCTCAACGACGAACAGGCGAACCGGCTGCGGTCGGAGGCCCTGCGCGAACCGTGGAGGCTTTCGTAGTTTCGGTTGCACAAACCTCCGTTCTGCCCTCTGAACCACAGGACTCGACACTTTATTAGGACCAACCACCATGCGTATTGCTCGATATTCTCTGATGTTCACGATTCTGTTGGCGGTCGCTGTGCAGGCTCGCGCCGCCGACAGCCAGAACAGCGCCGCCCTGGCCGCCGTGCTCCGATCGAATGCAGCGAAAGCAGAAAAGGCCATTACCTGCAAGCGTCTGGCCGTCTATGGCCATCAGGACGCAGTGCCGGCGCTCGCGCCGCTGTTGGAAGACCCGGAACTCAACTCCTGGGCGCGGATCGCCCTGGAAGCCATCCCCGGACCGGCTGCCGACCAGGCCCTGCGCGACGCCCTGGGCAAGGTGAAGGGCCGGCTTTTGATCGGCGTCGTCAATTCCCTGGCGGTTCGCGGTGATCGGCAAGCCGTGGGCGCCTTGGCCGAACGCATGAAGGATGCCGACGCGGGCGTGGCTTCGGCGGCCGCGGCGGCCCTGGGGCGCATCGGAGGAGCGAAGGCTACTAATATCCTCGAGAGCGCCCTGCCAGACGCACCGCCGGGCGTCCGCTCGGCTGTGGCCGAAGGGTGCATCCATTGTGCCGAACGGCTCCTGGCCGCCGGCAAGCGGGATGAGGCCGCCAAGCTGTACGATCTGGTCCGTCAATCCAAAGCCCCCAAGCAACGCATCGTGGAGGCCACCCGCGGCGCGATCCTAGCGCGGCAGGCCGAGGGAGCCCCGCTGCTTGTGGAGCAGCTCCGCTCGGGCGACAAGGCGATGTTCCGCCTCGGCTTGACGACGGCCCGTGAACTGCAGGGCAAGGGCGCGACCGAAGCGCTCGTCGCCAAGCTGGGCGAGCTGCCCGCGGATCGCCAGCCGCTAGCCATTTTGGCCCTGGCCGACCGGGGCGATGCGGGCGTGCTGCCGGCCATGCTGAAGGCGGCGGCCAGCGGCCCGGACTGCGTCCGCGTTGCCGCCATCGGCGTGGTGCAGCAGTTGGGCGATGCGTCCTGCATTCCGGTTCTGCTGGCAGGCGCGGCCGGGAGGAACCGTGCGGTCGCCCAGGCGGCCCGCGCGGCGTTGGAAAAACTGCCCGGCGAGGGCGTGAATGAGGCGCTGGCGGCCCGCTTGAAGGGGGCGCAGGGGCCGGTTCGCAAAGTGTTGATCATTTTGGCGGGAAATCGCCGCATTCAAGCCGTACCGGCCCTGCTTGCAGCGGCCGACGACGCCGATGCGGACATTCGCGCCGCCGCCCTGACCGCGTTGGGCGAAACGGTGGGGCTGGACGGAGTTTCGGTGTTGATCGAGCGGACCGTGGCCCCCGCACACGCCGAGGACCGCGGGCCGGCCGAAAAGGCCCTGATGGCCGCGTGTGTGCGCATGCCCGAGCGCGACGCCTGCGCAGCGAAGCTGGCTGCCGAGATGCCCGAAGCGGCAGCGGCGGAAAAGGTGGCGCTGTTGAAGACGTTGGGGGCCATGCAAGGAAAGACGGCACTTAAGGCGGTCGGCGCCGCGGCCAAACAAGGCAGTCCCGAGCTCCAGGACGTGGCCAGCCGGCTGTTGGGCAGATGGATGACGGCGGATGCGGCCCCGGTGCTCATGGATCTGGCCAAGAGCGACCTCGACGCCAAGTACAAGATCCGCGCCCTGCGCGGCTTTATCCGCATCGCGCGGCAGTTCCGCGTGCCCGAGGCCCAACGGGTGCAGATGTGCCAGGCGGCCCTGGAGGCGGCCCAGCGCAACCAGGAGAAGAAGCTCGTGCTGGAAGTGCTCCGGCGGCACCCGAGCCTCGATTCACTGCGGCTGGCCGTCGCCGCGGCCAAGACCCCCGGGCTGGCCGGCGCAGCCCAGGCCACGGCGCTGGCCATCGCCCAGAAGATCGGCGGCTCGGCCGACGTTGGCCAACTGCTCGCCCAGGCCGGCCAGAAACCGGTAACGATCGAGATCCTCAAGGCCGAGTACGGCGCCGGCGCGCAGTGGCAGGACGTCACCGCGGAGGTCCGCAGGCACACGGGCAGGCTTCCTCTGATCGTGCTTCCGTCGCCCAGTTACAACGTCAGCTTCGGCAGCGATCCCGCGCCGGGAGTCGTCAAGCATTTGAAGATCCGGTACCACATGGACGGCAAGGCCGGCCAAGCTTCGTTCCAGGAGAACGCCCCGGTCATGCTTCCCATGCCCAGGTAGAGCCGATCGGGAACGATCCAACGGCGTCGCCGGCAGCAGGTCCGCGACGCCGTTCGCTTCGGGACAAGAGCTGATCGCCCAGGAGCCTCACTTGCCTGACCAGCCCCCCACGCATACACTTGGCTTGCCTGGAAATGCAATTTCCTATCAGCTTGCGATGTTGAATGCGATAATGGCAACAAGTCGGCGTTCCATTGGGATTTGGCGCTGATTCAGACAGCAGTCCAAGGCGGTGGTGAGATCTACTTGGACCATTGAGATTTTCTTGGACCATACTTTCGTTCGTAAGAATGGGATGTCTGTCTTTGAAGACCTCAAGGGGCCAAACGCGGGTATTTAAACGTTCGCAACGCGGGATGTTTGCCGGAAGGAGTTTAGCT
>JAJYGU010000350.1 GCA_021784975.1 Planctomycetota bacterium | reverse complement strand
ACGCCGTCGAGGGTCAGGTAGGTGGTCAGCGTAAGCTGAGCTTTGTTGATCACCAGGGTGGCGGTGCCATAGTCGAGGGTATAATCGGTCACGAACTGCTGCGGATCGGGCACCCCGGCCATGGCCGAAATCAGGTAGCTGCCGGCATTGGTGGGATGCGGCGGAGTGGCCGGTTGGGGAAACTCGCTTACCGCACTGGCGCCGCTGTTGAAGTCATAGGTAGCCACATACAGGTGGCCACCGCTGTCCACTGCCAGGGCCTCGGAACTCGCACCGAGCGTGAGTGTGCCGTCGGCGGTGGTGCCCCCCTGGGCCAGCGACGACTGATCGAAGATGCTTACCGTGTTGCTGGCGCCTGCATTGCTCACGTAGAGGTTGCCGCTAGCGTCGAAAATCAAGGAATTGGGGGCGTCCAGCCCGGTGAGGGTGCTATCGGGGGTGGTGCTCCCCTGGGCCAGCGACAACTGATCGAACACGCTCACCGTGCTGTTGCCCTCGTTGGCCACGTAGAGGTTGCCGCTGGAGTCAAGAGCCAAACCGTAAGGCATACTGCCGGTCGGCAGGGCAAGCGTGGCCGTGGGCGTGGCGCTCCCGCCGGCAAACACACTGACCGTATCATTGGCCACATTGGCGGCATAGAGTTGGCCACTGGCATCGAGGGCCAGGGCCACCGGGTCGTCCAAGCCGGTCAAGGTGGCGATCTGGTTGCCGCTAGTGTCAAACTCGCTCACCGTGTTATCTCCGGCGTTGGCCACATAGAGGTTGCCGCTGGAGTCGAAGGCCAAGGCCACCGGTTGGTTCACCCCGGTGGTGAGCGTGTTGAGCAGGTTGCCGTTGGAGTCAAACTCGCTCACCGTGTTGGCGATGACATCGGCTACGTAGACGTCGCCGTTGGCATCGACCTTGACGGCAACCGGCTCGCTGAAGCCGGTGAGGGTGTTCAGCAGCGTGCCGTCGGGAGCAAACTCGCTCACCGTGCCGTCGCCGGCGTTGGCCACGTAGAGGTCGCCGCCGGGGCTGATGGCCATGCTCACCGGCAGGTTCACATCGCTGGTGAAGGTCAACGGCGCGTTGGAGGCCGACCAGGCCAGGTCTTGAGTGATTCCCAGGCTTTCCAGCGTGTCTCCGTACTGCAACTGCGAAGTGGGCGGAGCGAATTCGCTCACCGTGACTCCCGCGCCGTTGTCGTAATTGGCCACGTACAGATCGCCGCCCCCGTCCAGTGCCAGTGAAGCGGGACCGGTGAGTCCGGTTAGGCTGGCGATGGGCGTGGTTCCCCCCAGGACGAACACGCTCACCGAATTGGCGCCCGAGTTGCTCACGTAGAGGTTTCCCAGGGCGTCGCAAACCAGTCCGGATGGGGCATCCAGCCCCGTCAGGGTGGCGGCGGCCGTGGTGCTGCCGCGGGCAAACACGCTGACCGTGTTGTCACCGTAATTGGCCACGTAAAGGTTGCCGTTGGCGTCGAAGGCCAGGCTATCGGGCATGAGCCCAGTGGCCAAGGTGGTGTCGGGCGTCGTGCTCCCTTGCGCCAGCGACGATTGGTCGAAAACGCTCACGCTGTCGCTGCCCGAATTGGCCACGTAAAGGTTGCCGTTACTGTCGAAGGCCAGCGCCTGCGGAGCAAACAAGCCGGCAAGCGTGGCATCGGGGGCAGTGTTCCCCGAGGTCACCGAAGCCGCCAGGAACACACTCACCGTGGTGCCGGCGCCGTTGCCGTAATTGGCCACGTAAAGGTTGCCGTTGGCGTCGAAGGCCAAAGCGACGGGGTTGTCAAGCCCGCCAAGGGTGATATCGGGCGTGGTGCTCCCCGATGCCAGAGAAGACCCAAGATATACGCTCACCGTATTGTCGCTGTTGGCCACGCAGAGATCGCCGTTGGCGTCGAGGGCCAAGGCGACCGGGCCGTTCACTCCGGTGAGAGTAGCCATGAGCGTGCCTCCGGCATACTCGCTCACGGTGTCGTTGTCCTGGTTGGCCACGTAGAGGTTGCCGCTCAGGTCGAAGGCCATCGCCGAGGGGCCGCTCAAGCCGGTGAGCGTGGCGATGGGGTTGACGTTCCACTGCTGACCGCCCACGTACTGAATGTTCGGATCGGCGCCGTAAGTGGTGGTGATGGTCGCGCTGCCGCCGGCATCGACCGGAGATATGGTCAACAGGTGAGGGAGAATCGTCAACTGGCCGGCGTTGACGTACTGGACGGTGTAGTCGTTGCTCAACCACGGACCGCTGGCATAGATCGTGTAAGTCGCCCCAATCAGGTTCCCCTGGGCGTCCGCGTTGGCGTGGTAGCTGTCGGTAGTCAGCATCGGCAGCACGTTCAAGCTTGACAGGTTGTCGTTGTACTGCCAGCCGCTGACGCTGATCTGCGAGGCCAGGCCGCCGGCCGTGTCGTTGGGCAAGGCGAAAGTGGTGGGGTCCACCACGACTACATCGCCGTAGGTCAAGGTCTGGTCCAGGGTGGTAATGGTCAACTGGGCCGGGGTGATGGTGGCGATGCCCGGAGTGGTGTTGACCACGTAGTCGGCGGCGTCGCCGTTGCCGGTGACGTTCACGCTGGCGACATAAATCATGACTTGGCCGGCGTGATCGTCGGAGGCCACCAGGTTCGGGGCCGCCTGGTCGCCGTTGACCAGGCCCGAAACCGTGAATTGCGACTGGTCGGGCATTTCGTCCAGCAGGCTTCCGTCGGCCTGCGGAACCAGCGCGATCTGGCCGTAGGTCACCCATTGATCGTTGACCGTGATGTCAAGCGTCCTGGGGTCGATGGTCAGCGTGCCGGGGGTGAAATTGACCGTATAGTTCGGGTTCTGCGAGGTAAAGGGCGTTCCGATCTGGTACACTCCCACCTCACTCTGGGAAGTCGCGGTAGTAGTGATAAAGGTGCTCAGCGGCTGCCCGCCGGTGATGCTGGTAATCGTGTCGCCGGGCATCAGCCCGGAATAGCTGTAGGTCAACGTCGGCAGCAGGTCGCCGTAGGTCATCTCCTGGCTGTTGACTACCACATTGAAGGTGTATTTTTGGATCGTCAAGGTGCCGGATTGATAGGTGATGTTGTAGTCCAGATAGCCGTTCGCGTTCGGTTGCTCCAACAATCCCTGGCCGTAAATCGGACTGCCAATGACCCATTCCGTCTCCATGGTGGGCGGAGTGGTGTTGGTATTGGGTTTTTGCACTTGGGTCGGCGTCGCCGAGTAGGCCTCCCACCACGCCCCCGGACTCCAGACCACGTCTCCGGGGGAGTTATCGTTGTAGATCGTGTAGGACCCGGCCTGGCCGGCCTGGCCGAAGGTGATCGCGCCGGGATAGACGCCCGAGGGGCTGTTTGCCGGAATCGTCAGCGTCACCGACGGACCAGGGTACGTCGGCGCTGCGGAATACGGCAAATCGGGTTTCGGGCTCGTCAGTTGGGTTGGGTCCACCAATACTCCCGGCTGCGGATAGGTGTTGTCCAAGGCGGTCCCATTTACCCCGTAGACCTCGTCCGGGCCGTAGAAATAATTCCCGGTGTTTTCGATGCTGGCGAGGGTATCGCCATTGACCAGGCCGATGGCCGTGAAGTTCATCGGGTTCAGGGCCAGGTTGGTGGTGCCGTAGGCGACCGTCTCGTCGTTGGCCTTGAGGATGAGGTTGGCCGGGGTAACGGTCAGTGCCCCGGGGACGTAGCTAATCGCATAGTCGTTCGCCGAGGCCGCCACCAGCCCCGCTCCGCTTGGGGTGACGTTGTAGACGCCGACGTGCAGGGAACTGCTGGCCCCGGACAAAATCGGCGAGGGAGAAATAATGGATTGGGTGTCGCCATTGACCAATCCGGTGGCCGTCCATTGCAAGGTAGGCACTGTCCCGCCGTAGACCATGGTTGCCGGACTGGCGGAGATCAGTAGCGGCGCCGGAGTGATCGTCAACGTGCCGTTGACGTACTTGAGGCTGTAGTTGGCGTGCGTTACCAGGGTGGCGCCGCTGACCGAAATGGTGTAGGCGCCGCCATGGCTGGTCGCGGTGGCCGCCGTCGACACGACCGGCGGAGCAGCCAGCACCTGCGACGCCAGATCGCCGTTGACCAGCCCGCTGTAGGTCACCGCGAGCTTCGGCAGCGTCCCGGACCCATAGACCATGCTGGCGTTTTGGGCGGTCATGGTCAGCACGGCGGGCGTGATCGTCAGCGTGCCGTTCACGTAGGCGAACGTATAGTTGGGGTCGAAGGCGCCTCCGGCAATGATCGCGTATTGCCCCACGGGGCTGGTCGATCTCGCGGTGGTCGCCAGCGTCGGCCCCACGAGCAGCGTGTAATTGCTGCTGCTGTCGCCGCCGACATAACCCGTTGCCGTATAGGTCAGCCCGGGCACCGGCGATCCGTAGACCATCGTCGGGCTTTGCGCCGAGGCGGTGATGGTCAACAGGGCCTTGGCCACGCCCACCGAGGCCGCTGCCGATTGACTGCCGGCCACCACGCTCGGATTGCCGCTGGTAAACGTGGCATAGACGGAATGACTGCCGCCAGGCAGTTTGGGGTCGATTGTCTGCGCCTGACCGTTGACCAACGGGACCGACGACCCGTAGGCCGTGCCGTCGACATAAAACTGCACGCTGCCGGCCAGAAGAGCGGGACTAAGGCCGGGAGCCACTACCCTCGCGGTGAAGGTGTCGCTTTGGCCGTAGGTGATGGCCTGGGAACTGAGGCTGATGCCAGTCAGGCTGGCCACCGCCAGGAGGGCACGCTCTTCCAACGGCTCGACCGTCAGCCTGCGTCCTCGACTGAACAAGAGGCGATTCGACCTAGCCGAGCCTCGCTGTGACGACTTGAACCACGTTGCACCAAACATTACCTGACTCCCCAAGCACGCAAAAATATGGTGACGTACCAAGAACCGCGCTGCGATTCTGCCAGCCGCTCGCGATTGCACACGGTTGACGAGTGTCAGTCCATTCACGTCAACACGAACTGCTGCTCCACCGGACACCCGGAACTTTGCCGATCCCGCTGCCGCGGTTTTTCCTACGCGATCGGTTTCAGCCTACCACAGGTCTAACCATTTTGAAAGGATTTATTAGAAAAATCCCGAGAGTCTTCGCCAAATCCCCGGATTACCGCGGCATCAACGCAAACGCATCCGCCTCGGCAGCCATCGAAGTTCCAGTCCATCCATGCCCAGGCTCTCCCTGGCTTGCGGATGGACGTTCCCCCTAATCCTTCGAAGAAACTCAAAACCCCACTTCAGCGGGATTGAAATAGTTCACTACGTTCATACAATAAGCCACCGAAATATGGGCCGTTTGCTTGATCTGTTGGGTTTTGGAAGACTCAGCGCATCGGAAGTTAGCGACGTTTTGCGTAATCTGGATGATTTACGAACACTGCGTACGTACTGAATCTCCGTGTCGCACGACGCTGCTAAATCCGTTGGAAGACTGCGACTCAGGCCGGCAACGAAGCCCTTGCGAGGTCGGCTGAGAAAAAGCGGAAGGATTTGGGGCAACACCAAGGGCTTTTGGCGTTCCGTTCTTTCGTCCGAGGCAAGTCGCCTCGGAGGGAATGGATCGTGATTTTTTACTAGGAGGTGCGCTATGCGTTCTCTACTCGTTGTGGGTGTGGCACTTTGCCTAGCGATGTTGCCGGCGGTCGCTAACGCAGCCGGCCAGGTTCCCGACGCGACTCTATCCCAATGTGGCCTGAGCGCGATGCATCAGATGACGGATGCCCAGGGGCTGAACGTTCGCGGTAGCGGGTTCGCATGGGTGGGCGGCAATTCGTACGCCTATTCGAACCTGCCCGGCCAGCACTCGGGGGCTACCAACGCCTACAAAGCTAAAGGCTCGCACATGGCCGGGGGTGCTAGCCTGTCCGTCGCCGCCACCGGTGGCGCGCTGGTCATCAACGGCGGCCCGAGTGGCTTCCTCATTGCCGGCGCCGCTGCCGGCGGTGGGGCTGTCGCCTTCGCCAAGTAGTGAGGTAGCCCATTCCCCTCCTGGGGAGCACTTGCCATTTGGCCAGTGAAAGAAATGCGACGCCCCTCGCGTGCGGCGGGGGGCGTCGCTGACGTCGCGGCACATCCGTTCGCCGGCTTGCCGGCGGTGGGCCTGTCGTCAACGCCAAGTAGTGCGTACTCAGAGAACTTTGTGGCGCGGCAGTCTTGCCGCGGCACGCGCCAAAACGCGACGCCCCTCGCACAACTCCGACGGGCGTCGTTTCCTATTCAATTATACTACAACCGACCACCGGCCGCGTCACCAGGTCAGGCCGGTGCCGAGTGTGAAGCCCACCAAGTCCACATGCGCATTGCCGTTCGAGGCGCCGGTGCTGACGATGGTCGGGCCTCCGATCGGTCCGGCAAAGGACGTGGCCTCTGCTCCGCCCGAACTCCCGGTGCACCAGTATTGGTACTCGAAGGCCACGCGGAAAAAGGCGTTGGCGGGGATACACTTCAGGGGCGCATCCCACTGCCCGCCCACCCGAATCTCGCCGATGAACAAATTGGCGGTATCCTCGCTGGCCCCACTGTTGGCGGCATAGGCGTAGCTGGTGTTGTCGAAGTAGCCGGCGCGAGTGACCACCGAGTTGCCGGCGTTCGCGTCCCAGAGAATCGAGGCCCTGGCGTCGAAGAAGAGGTTGAAGCCCTTGCAGCCGACGGGGCGAAGGCCTTGCAAACCCATCGTCAAGCCCACCCCGCCGAACTCATGGTTGGAAAAAACCTCGCTTTGGTAGATGCCGCCAAGGGTGTTGGTCGCATCGACTCCCAGGCCGCCGGCCTCGCTCAAATCCGCGTAGCGGACACCGAACGACAGCCGCAATTGACCGTCGTCGCTGCCTCGCCCGAACAGGCGGGTGACCTCCAAGTCGGCCGTCTCCGCCCGAAAGTAGCTGGCGGTGGACAGGCCGTTACCGCCCATCGTGTCAAAACTCGGTGCTATGCAGCCGCTCTGCAGTTCCCAATAGCGGCCGATCAGCCCCCAATTATTGTCGCCTAGTATGCCTATGGCGATTCGCGGGGAAGCGGTGAAGCCAGGCTGGTTCGAGGTGAACGACTGCTGGGTGACGTTTCCCTGATTGTCCACCATCTCAATGTTGCCGAATTGCTGGTGCATGATTGGGGCAAGAAACACCGACTCCGCCTCGAAAATCCATTTGTGGTCGGTCGAGCATTCTCCATTGTCCGACTGGGTGAACACCGGCTGGGTCGGAGTTGTGGTGAGGAGATTTGTTGGTGCGCTCGACGTATGCGGCGACGGGCTCGGTGCATTGGTTGCTGGACTCGGCGCGTTTTGAGGAGCTTGCGCCTTCTGTGGGGTTTGTGCGGCCGTCCCCAGATAATCGTCGGCAACTGCCACACGCTGAGAGATTAGGGTACCGATGGCCAGAAAGGCCAAGAAAACGAGCCGATTCGAACAACGCATGACTTAGTCCCCCCTTGTAGTGAGTCATGGTCTCACTTGACGCGATTCGATTTTTTTGAGCAGAAGCGCCGTCTGCGGCCCCCCTTTGCGACAAGCGAGCGCGGGTCATTCCATCTTGCCGGTGAGCGAACACATCGGGATGGCTGCCCGCCACCTCTGGGTCTTCTGGCAGGGCCGCCCGGCATTTTTGCGGCACGCGACCACTCATGAGGTGTATCGACAACGGAGTTTTCGGAAATAGACTCATTTTCGGAAAATGTCATACAACCGGGGGAACCGCTACGGCCACTTATAACGATTTTGCAATGTAGCGAGCACTTGCCGCCGATGATGATTCTAGCGAATGTAACGGCTGTGCCGACTCCAGGGGACTGTCCCGATTTTCGCGGCGGGGAAGACTTGCTCTTCACAACCCGCTTTCGCCGCGAAATTGGGACTGTCTTCCTCGGCCCGCAAACGCTTACGCTTCTCCCAGCGCCCGCACGTGACGGAGAGACGGAGAATGGACCCATGAATCATGCGCGCCTTCCACGGCGGTTTCGCCGTGGACTAACGATTGCCTTGGGCGTCGCGGCCTTCTGCGCGCCGCGAGCATTGGCCGAGCAGTTGGCTCCGCCGGCCGGTGGACCGATCGCGACGGCCTCGGCCAGTGCGGCCGATGGTTTCTTTCGAAGCCAGCCGGCGCGGCCCGTGCCGGAACTCCTCCCTTCCGACTCGAGGCCACCCCAGCCATTGGCGGGCGAGCCCGTCGCCCGCGACCTTGCCCTGCCGGACCTGCCCGTGCCGGAACTGGCCGTGAGCGGTCAGCCCGTGTCGGCGCCGGGACAAGCCGGCCGACGTGTCGATCTTAGTGTGGTCTCGGCTGGTCCGAACCCTTTTTCTACAGCGGTGGTCTTGACCGCCAGTAATGCGGTCACCGCGCCAGCTCGGAACTTGGCGCCACCCGACCGATCGGCGTCGTATGACGATCCCGCCCTGGGGGCGACCGGCCCTGGTCTTCCACCGGCCGGAGCGGTCCTGGCTGCCGATGCTACGCCGTCAGCGACCGACCAGCCCGCCGCCCCCTCGCCTCCCCAGTCTGCCCCACAATCCTTGCCCTCGGACCAGCAGAAATCGTCGCCTTCGGACCAACAAAAACTCGGGCAACCGCCGGAAGATTTTAGCCACCAGTTTCTGCGGCAAGAGTCGGTGTTGCTCAAGCCCGGCGATTGTCAGATCGATGTCGGCCTGAGCTATACGATCTTCGATCACAACTACACCAATCTGGCCATCACCCAATCCAACGGGCAGGCGGTCGTAACTCCCTTAGATTCGCGGTTTACCAGCCGGTTGCTGCTGATGCCGCTGGACATCCGCTACGGCGTTCGCGACGGGCTGCAAATGTTCGCCGACGTGCCGTTCGGCTGGTCGAACACCGAGAACTCGTATCCCGGCTCGGAGGCGTTTACCAACGTCGGCGGCATCGGCGACGTCACCGCCGGTTTCTCGTGGCTGGTCCACAAGAGCAACGGTTGCAGCTACAGTCCGGACATCATCGCCACCTTCGCCTTCACCGCCCCGACGGCCAACGTGAATCCCTTGCAAGGCATCCTCGAACCGCCCAACACCCTACTGGGTCAGGGATTCTGGTTCGGGTCGTGGAACGTGCTCTTCGTCCACACCCTCGATCCGATGATTTTCTTCTACGGCTTCGGCAGCCGGCACGGGCTGGATCGCGAGTTCGGCGGATACGATATTTCGCCCGGCAGCCAATACACCTACCGTGGCGGCGTCGGATTCGCCGTCAACGAGCGGGTGACCTTGAGCGCGTCGGTGATCGGTTCCTACATCAGCAATCCGGCCTTGAACGGGCAGCAGATTCCGGGCCTGGCCATGGAGCCGATCTCGCTCAGGTTGATGGCCACCGTCGCTCGGCCCCGCTACCACCAATTTTGGGAGCCGTTCGTGAATCTCGGAATGACCCCCGACGCGCCCAACGCGCAGGTGGGCATGACCTTTACCTACTGACACACAGAAGGGGACAGCCCCATTTTTGTGGCCCCCAGCCGGCGGCTTGTCCGTCAGGAGCAGTTCCATGCAAGGGATTTCCCGACGCCGCTGGCTGGCTGTTGCCTTGGGGGGCTCGTTGGCAGCCGCTGCTTCGTCTGCCTGGGCCGTCCACGACGGCCGCGCGCCACTTCGCGACCCGGACCACATCTTCGAGCTTCACACCTGGAGTTGGCAGGAGATGAAGCGGCGGAACGTGGTCATGCAGAGCTACGACTATTCCTGCGGCGCCGCCGCCCTGGCCACCATCCTTCAATACTATTGGAACGACCCGGTTACCGAAAAGGACATCCTCAAGGTCCTCTTCAAGACCCTGACGATCGGCGAGATCAAAGACCGCACCAAGAACGGCATGGCCATCACCGACCTGCGCCGGGTCTCGGTTGAGATGGGTTACTTCTCCTCGATCGGCACCTTGCCTTTCGACAAGCTGCTGGAAGCCAAGATTCCGCTGATCGTGCCGATCCACCTCGAGAAATCCGATCACTTCGTGGTCTATCGCGGGGCGGCCTGTGGCCGGGTCTATCTGGCCGATCCGATCCGCGGCAACGTCCGGCCGACCTTCGCTGAGTTTTGCGGCCAGTGGAACAAAAACGCCATCCTGGTGGTGGTCAAGAAAAACGCCACCCCGCCGCTCCATTCCCGGCTAAGCCTCTCTGCCGAGGAAATCCGGCTCGGCGAGACCAACCGGCAATTCCTGCAGCGGGAGCTTCCCCAGCCGATGCCCGTGCCGCCTTCGCTGCCCATGTCGATCCATTGAGCGGCCAATAAAAAAGGGGCCTTTGACGTGCCGCCTTCCACAGCGGCCGATTGGACGGTAAGGGCAAGGTAACCGTCCAACCTACATGCGTCAGAGGCCCCACGGGCCAATTCCTCAATTTATGGGCGAGCCTCTCGGCTTGCGTCGTGCTCCTAACGCATTTGGTGTGCCATTGCCCGTAAACGATGGGGCAGTTGACGAGCTGCCGTAGAACAGGCGACGCAACATATGCGGCGGCAATCGGTTACGTCACCTACTCCATGCCCGCGCGCGGCAGGATCGGGAAATCTGGTGCTCGCCGCCGCCTGTATCATTTCACCACACCTGCGTCTCCTTCCGCTACAACCCGGCAGCGAATTCCATATACTGAGGGCGGAAGGGGACAATCCCACAAAAATCGGGACATTCCCGCTTATGGAAATCCGGCTGTGGCGCTCAGTTCCTCGGTATCGAAACTCCCTGACGACCTCGACCATGTAGTGATCCTGGTCAATCCGCAGGCCGGTCCCGCCGCGGCCGAGTCCTTGGCCGATGCACTGGCCTGGCAACTTTGCCGGCAAGACTTCACCGTCAAGACGTTCGCCGATCTGGCCTCAGCCACCGCCCAGGCGAACCAATGGTACGCCGACGGCTATTTGCGGGCGGTGGTCGGCGTGGGGGGCGACGGAACCGCCGCCGCCCTGGTCAACGGTACCCGTGAGGGAGTGCCGATCACCGTGCTGCCGGCCGGAAACTCGAACCTGCTGGCTCGGCACTTCGGGCTGAGCAAAGATCCCCAAGAAGTCTGCCAAACGATTTGTGACGGCGCCACGATTCAGGTCGACGCCGGCTTGGCCAACGGGCGGGTGTTTCTGCTGATGGCGGGCTGCGGCTTCGATGCTGCCGTGGTCGAACGGGTGCATCGGCGGCGGACCGGTCACGTGAGCGATCGAAAATACTTCCAGGCAGTCCTCGCCTCGATGTGGAGCTATCCGTTTGCGGAAATCCAGGCACACTGGCAAGACCAGCAGGGGCAGCCGGTCGAGCCGCCGACCTTGGCCCGATGGTGGTTTGCCTTGAATCTGCCCTGCTATGCCGCCGGCCTGCGGATCGTGCCGCAGGCGGATGGCTTTGACGGGCAGCTTGATGTGCTGGGCCTTCGCCGTGGCGGAAGCCTTTGCGGCCTCGGCTATCTGGTCGCCATCCTGGGCCACTTTCATCATCGGCTCCCTGGTTGTACGCTACGGCGAGCCAACCGGCTGCGGTTGACTTCAGGCGTAACGGTGCCCTATCAGCTCGACGGCGACCCAGGCGGCCAGCTCCCCTTGGATTTAAGCGTATTGCCTGCCCGGGTGACCCTGGTCGTCCCGGCCGCAACGCTGCGGTGATGTGCGAGGTTCCGATGCCAACGGACCAGGTCGAAAGTCTGATGCTCCGGCAGGTCCGCGAAGGCGAGGGCGACGCTTGGGCGGCGTTGATCGCCCGCTTCGAGGGCCGGTTGCGAGCGTTCGTGGAGAGTCGCATCGGCGACCGTACCGCCGCGGAAGACATCGTGCAAGAGACCTTCATCGGTTTCCTCGTCAGTTTGCCGAATTACGACGGCGCTCAACCGTTGGAGAGCTATCTGTTTTCGATCGCGGCCCACAAGCT
>JAJYGU010000329.1 GCA_021784975.1 Planctomycetota bacterium | reverse complement strand
GAAAGGGGGACAGGCGCGCTTATTGACAAGAAATTGGGATGATGGTAGTCTCTGAGGATGCCGCGTGCCGCACGAGTTGCTCCGGGAGGGATGCTGTTCCACGTCTTGGAGAAGCAAAAGGGGACATTCTACTTTTTATCTTATTGGAGATGAAAGAAGGCGATAAAATCTGTGCATGGCAAGCATTGCAAGGGCGTCGGTGGAGCGATTGGGCCTGGAAGCAGGCATTCACCCTCGTGGCCGACCTCGAATCCAAGATACAAAGTAGAATGTCCCCTTTTTTCCCCCCGTCCGCGCTCTCGTAGCGGCTGGATTAGTGGCCGTCGTTCTGGCAGCGGGCTCCGTGTCGGCACTCCGGTGCGCTAGCGATGGCAAAGCAAAACAGCGCCTTTTAGATCGCTACAACGGGATTTCCCACGCCAGTCTCGCGTTGCGGTACTACGACCAATCCGAAAAGCACCTGCCCGGTAGCGTCTTCCGAAACGCCGCCGGAGAACCTCTCGGCAGTTGGCGATTCGAGATTTTGAAAGTCGAGGACTGGGGTAGTGCGCGTGGGCCGGACTTCACCGTCGCGTGGAACTCCCCCCGAAATGAAAGGTTCGCTCGCGCTAGACTGTACTATTGCCACGAGCGCGCCGATTCCGACGAACGACTCGACACCAATGTTGTAGCCGTGACTGGCCCCGGAACCGCGTTCGACGGGACTCAGTTCCACCGCCTCGATAAGTTGCCACCGAACCTTATCATACTCACGGAAATCAGTCATTCCCATGTTCGGTGGATGGCACCTGGTGACGTGAACGTGAACGATGTGCAGCAGTCGATCACCAAGGGCCTCGATGGGCACGGGTTCTTCGTCGCATTCGCTGATGGAACCCGTTGGTTTCTGCGTGAGGATGTGCCGATCTCCGAGGTCAAGAAGTTTATGACAATTGAGTCTGCGAAGAAGTGCGACCGGGAAAAACTTCTTGGCGCATATGTACAGCGACTACACCTACGATAGCGGTCCCGGTCCATCGGAACTTGACAACCGACAAGGATCAGGCTGGTTCTCCGCAGAACGGTGGCGAAGATGACGTGAACTGATTTCCGCTTGTTCTTCTGATCCAAAGCGACACAGAACAGCCGCCGCGTGTAGCAGGGTCGCCGGGAATAGTTTGCCCAGTCTGCATCAGAGGGTGGGTAGCCCAAACTCACAAATCTCGGTTCGGTACGCGAGCGAACAGCCCGGATTTCGATTTCGCGGGATATGCCGTATCTCACGCGAAAAATAACCCACCCTGTTGTGGTCCAGCGAGGCTTGATAGCAGAGCAGGAGGAGGCTGAATCCCCGCAGAATGGTGGAGATTTGGGCGGTTAGAGAGAGGATTTTCCGGCAGCGCCCTGAGCAGCAGTGCTCAATTCCGGCTTGATCTTTGAAAAGTGAAACGCGATGGCTCGATGCGGCCAAGTCAATGCGCGCACGAGCAGCGCGGCGCGCCCTCACCCCGTGCCCCTCTCCCAAAACGGGCGAGGGGACGAGCGCCGCGCTGCTCACGCGGCGCGGCGGACTCGCACGATGGGCAAGTGCCTCCGGGCTGAGGGGGACAGTCCCATTTTCGTCGGACGAAAATCGGGACAGTCCCCGTGAAAACTGACTTCGAGCGTCAGCTTCGCGCCGGGGCTGCCACGGACGAGGGCCCAAGGCCGAGCACAGGGCGAGCCGCGGGGCGAACGTGAGCGCGGCTCAAATCGCGGTTTTCGATTGGCGGGAAAGCGCCCGTAATAAACCTCATTCGGTGCGCGGCCGTCGAGCCATGCATGCGGACGGTGCTCGTTGTACCAGTCGGTGATGCCAGCAAGCTCGCGCAAGAAGGCATCGCGCCTGTACGGGATCAGCAGCAGGCGCGACAGCAGGCATTTGACCGTCAAAATTGCGCGCTCGACCACGGCGATCGAGCCATGCTTGCCAATGGCCCCGTAGCGCGGCGGCTGGATGCCCTTGCGCTTGCACCATTGGCGGAAGCTCGGGCAATCGAATCTGCTCATCCCGCTGGGCCAGTTTGGCTTTCAAACGGTTGTTCTCGGCAGCCAATCGAACTCGGCCATTGCGGCTATCGGCCGCCCAGCTACGCAAACCGGAACGCCCTCTTTTCTCACAGCGGCGAGTCGATATACTTGAGAAACTAACTGCAGTTCAGGCGCCACACCCAGACGGAGATAGGAGCATGACTACGACGGGGCCCACGCCCTCGACCGACTTCATCCGGGCGATCATCCTCGACGACCTGAAGACCAACAAGTACGGCGGACGGGTCCATACCCGCTTTCCGCCGGAACCGAATGGCTATCTGCACATCGGCCACGCCAAGTCGATCTGCCTGAACTTCGGCATTGCCCGCGACTTCAAGGGATTGTGCAATCTGCGTTTCGACGACACCAACCCGAGCAAAGAGGAGGTGGAGTACGTCGACTCAATCATGGAGGACGTCCGCTGGCTGGGTTTCGACTGGGCCGACCGGCTGTACTACGCTTCGGATTATTTTGAACAGATCTACCAGTGGGCGGTGCAAATGATTTCGGCGGGCAAGGCCTACGTCTGCGACCTCACGGCCGACGAGGTCCGCGAGTATCGCGGCACGCTTACCGAACCGGGGCGGAACAGTCCCTACCGCGACCGCTCCATTTCAGAAAACCGCGACTTGTTCGAACGGATGCGGGCGGGCGAGTTCCCCGACGGCTCGCGGACGCTGCGGGCGAAGATCGACATGGCTTCGCCCAACTTGAACCTGCGCGATCCCGTCATGTACCGCATCTTGCACGCCAGCCATCACCGCACCGGCGACCAGTGGTGTATCTACCCGACCTATGACTTTACCCACGGCCAATCGGACTCCATCGAACGAATCACCCATTCGATCTGCACGCTGGAGTTCGAGAACCACCGGCCGCTTTATGATTGGTACCTCCGCGAGTTGGGCATTTACGCGCCCCAACAGATCGAGTTTGCCCGGCTGAACCTGACTTACACGGTGATGAGCAAGCGGAGGCTGCTGGAGCTGGTCAAGGAGGGCTTCGTCAACGGCTGGGACGACCCACGGATGCCGACCATCTGCGGGCTGCGCCGCCGCGGCTACACGCCCGAGGCCATTCGCAATTTTTGCGCACGGATCGGGGTGGCCAAGATGGACAGCGTGGTGGATATCGGCCTATTGGAGCATTGCCTGCGGGAGGACCTGAACAAGCGGGCCCAGCGGGTGATGGGTGTGCTGCGGCCGCTGCGGCTGGTCGTGGACAATTATCCGGAAGGGCAGGTCGAGCAGATGGAGGCCGTCAACAATCCCGAAGACGCCGGCATGGGGACTCGTAAGGTCCCCTTCGCGCGGACGCTCTATATCGAGCAAGACGATTTCCGCGAAATTCCGCCCAAGAAATACCACCGTCTGACGCCGGGCCAGGAAGTGCGGCTCCGCTACGCCTATCTGGTCCGCTGCACCAGCGTGGTCAAAGATTCGAATAGCGGCGAAGTGGCCGAGGTCCATTGCACCTACGATCCGGCCACCCGCGGCGGCAACACGCCCGACGGCCGCAAGGTGAAGGGCACCATCCACTGGGTGTCGGCCGACCACGCGGCCGCCGCCGAAGTGCGACTCTACGATCATCTGTTCACTAAGCCGGACCCGGACGAAGTGGCGCCGGGCCAGGATTACAAGGCCAACCTTAATCCAAGCTCGCTCGAACGCCTCAGCCGATGCTGGCTCGAGCCGAGCCTGAAAGACGCGGCGCCGGGCAGCCGATATCAGCTTGAACGGCTGGGCTACTTTTGCGTGGACCCGGATTCTAAACCCGGCTCACCGGTGCTCAATCGGACCGTGTCGCTGGTCGACACGTGGGCGAAGATTGAGAAGAAAGGTGCGGGGGGCGGGGGGCGAGGGGCGCGGGGTTAGAAGTTGCTGTTGGCTGAGGCTCGAACCGATTGTTCGATTGTGCCGCCTGGCGTACAATTGGAGTTGTCGAAGCCCCCCGAAGAGTGAACAAGTAGGTTGCCCAATGGAAGCCGAGAATTTTGACCGCATTTTGAAGACCTTCAAGAATCGCAAACCTTACCAGCCGTTTACGGTGGCGTTGGTCAATGGGGACCGTTTCGAGGTGGACCATCCTGATGCCTTGGTGGTCCGGGATGGAGTGGCCGTCTACATCGGCGCCGGCGGCGTGCCGGTCCTCTTTGACTACGAAGGGGTCGCGCAATTCATCGGCGATCTGATGGGCCAATCGGATTCGTGATCGAGCTTCGGCCGATGGTAGGACACCGACGGAGGAAGAAACCATGGTAATCCGGCTGACATCTGATATCGAAGCGGCACTGGCGCGAGAGGCCCAACGGCAGGGAATCACGCCAGAGCAGTTGGCTATCGATACGCTTGCAAAGTCATTCCTCGAAGCGCCGTCAGGTGTCTCGTCGGGAAGAGCGAGCTTATTTGACTACCTCTACGGCTACATCGGCACGATCGAGGGAACCTCGGAAGCTCTGTCGGAGAATTGTGGCCGACATGGATAAAGACTTCCACATCTATCGCCTCGCCGATGGTTCGTCGTTAAGCCTGATTCCCTAGCTCCATGTCGTTCCGCAAAGGAGCCCTTTCATGCCACTCTGCGTCGTCGGCTCAGTCGCTCTGGACAGCGTAGAAACGCCCACCGAAAGGCGCGACAACGTGTTGGGCGGCTCGGCCGTGTTCTTTTCCTATGCCGCCAGCTACTTCACCGGGGTCCGGCTGGCCAGCGTGGTGGGCGAAGATTGGCCGCGGGAGTATACCGAAATGCTCCAGGCTCGGGGGATCGATACCGCCGGCCTGCAGACCGTGCCCGGCGGCAAGACCTTTCACTGGCGCGGCAAGTACCAGCGGAACATGAACGATCGGGAGACGCTGGAGCTGCAATTGAACGTGCTGGCCGATTTCAAGCCGGAGCTGCCGGAGGTTTACCGCCGCTCGAAGTTTCTCTTCCTGGCCAACGGCTCGCCCGCTCAGCAAATCAGCGTGCTCGACCAGTGCCCCGGGGCATCGCTGGTGGTGGCTGACACGATGGATTACTATATCCGCACCGAGCCCGAGGCGCTCCGCGCCCTGCTGCGGCGAATCGACGGCCTGGTGCTGAACGACAGCGAAGCCCGGCTGCTGACCGGCGACGACAACCTGGTGCTGGCCGGCAACGCCATCCGCGCCATCGGTCCGAGCTTCGTGGTCATCAAGAAGGGCGAGCACGGGGCCATGTTCTTCAGCAAGCATGAAACCTACGTCCTGCCGGCCTATCCCACGCCCAACGTAGTCGATCCCACCGGCGCGGGCGACAGCTTTGCCGGCGGCATGATGGGTTACCTCGCCCAATGCGGCAATTTCGAGCCTAAGACGCTCAAAGAAGCCATGGCCTACGGAACGCTTGCCGCCAGTTTCACGGTCGAAGATTTCAGCCTCGATCGGCTCCGCAAGATCGAGCGCGAAGACCTCGACCGCCGCATGGAAGAGTATCGCCGGATGCTGACGTTTTAGGAGACTCTGCATGCCGTATCTTGAGAAAGCCGAGAGCGAGGCCCGAGTGGCCCAGGTGAAGAGACTGCTCGGGGTCAAGAACCTCGACATGCTCTTGGTATATTACGACGAGTTCAATATTGGCAACGGCTGGTACTTGACGGGCTGGTGTCCGCAGTTCGAGAGCGGGGCCGTCTTGGTTCCGCGCGACGGGCGCCCTCGCATTCTCGGCGGCCCCGAGAGCGAGCCGTTCGCCAAGCTGGATAGCACCGTCACGGAAACCCGCAATTTCCCGGTGTTCATGGTGCCCGACGAAGAATATCCCAACGCCACGATCATCGATTTTCCGAAGCTGTTCGCCGAGTTGAATGCCGAATTGGGCAGCGTGCGGCGGGTCGGCCTGGTCGGCGCCGGCCGCATGCCGGCCGACTGCTATCGGCAGATTGTCGACGGTTTCACGGGGGTCGAGCTGGTCGACGTCACCTTGGACTACGTGCAGTTGCGCTACGACAAATCGGCATGGGAACGCGAGCAGATTCGGGCCGCGTTCGCACTGGCCGACGCGGCCTACGACGCCATGCAGGCCGCCGTCAAGCCGGGCGTCTCCGAGATCCAAGTGGCGGCGGCCGGGGAGTTCGCCGCCCGCAGCCGCGGGGCCAGCGGCTTCGGCTTCAGCACGATCGTGGGCAGCGGCAAGCGATCCAATGCCGTGGTGCCGACCGCCAGCAGCAAGCCCCTGGAGGCGGGCGAGCTGGTGATGATCGGCATCGCACCGAAGGTGCGCGGGTACGCAGGCGTCGTCGGCGACGTCCTGCCGGTCGACGGCCGCCATACGCCGCGTCAGCAGGAATGCCTGAAGCACCTTAAAGACGCCTTCCGCCTCACCAAGCAGCAATTGCAGCCCGGCCACATCGGCAAGGAAATCGATGCCCCGGCGCGGGCGTACTTCCACGAGCACGGTTTGGCGAAATACTTGGTGTGCCCGTTCGTGCATACCATCGGACTGCACGAAGCTGAGGCCCCGTTCTTTGGCCCGCAGAGCGGCGACGTGCTCAAGCCCGGCATGACCGTCTGCGTGGATGTGAGCTTCTTCGGCCACCCGGAGTTCAACGGGGTACGGGTCGAGACCGGCTATGAGATCACCGAGCGCGGCCCGCTGCCGCTGAGCAAGAAGATGGATTCCCTCTTGTGTGAGGGCTAATTGCGGCTGAATCGCTGCGCGGAATCATAGAGCAAGACTGTTGCAGGAGGAAGGGCGTAGGCGTAGGGTGGGTCGAGCGCAGCGAGCCCCACCAAGATCGGGCAAATCTTGGCGCCCCCTGCCACGCCCTTGCAGGGTGTGCCAGCCGGGGAGAATCACCACCATGCGAAGAACGCAAGTACGGGCAAAGCCTTCGGCCGCGACGAGCGACGCCCCAGACGTGGTGTTTGGTTTCGACATGGAGACCGACATCGGCTCTTTTACGCCCTTTTACGAGGGTGTGCGGCACGGAACGCCGCATTTGTTGGATCTCTTGGATCGGCACGGCATTCGCGCCACGTTCTTTTGGACCGGCCACGCCGCCGAGAACAACCCCGATATGGTCCGGCAGGTGCGCGATGCGGGCCACGAGATCGGCTGCCACAGCCTGTATCATGAAACCGTGGGAGACCCGCTCTTCCCCTTGCCGAACAATTGGCCCATCCTGCCCTCGGAAGTCGAGGGGCGGCTGCGGGTGGCCACGCAACTGGTAAAGAAGACCAGTGGCGTGCGGCCGGTCAGTTTTCGCTGCCCGCGTCTGTGGGGCAGCACGCAGGTCGTCCGCGTGCTGGAAAAGCTGGGCTACGTGGCCGACGCCTCGTTCCCGCTGTATTATTTCCGCAAGCCGTTCGTGCCTTATCATCCCGCGGCCAAGGATTGGACCAAGCCGGGCCGCATGCGGATCGTGGAAATTCCCAATTTCTGCGACCTGAGCATGGAGAGCCGCGACCCCTATCAGCGCGACCGCGACCAGTGGCCGGTCTATCGCACGCACTCCGCCGAGTTTCTCATGGAGAAGGCCGACGGGTTCATCAGCTATGTCCGGGCGCGCGGGCAGCGTCCGCTGCTTTGCTTCTATCTCCATCCGTGGGAATTTCATCCCATGCCCCGCGGCGCGCTCGATTTCGGCGAGAGCAGCGTGAAGCCGCTGCCGTTCATTGTGAAGAACTGCGGCCCGAAGGCGGTCCAGCAGCTTGATCGCGTCTGCTCCCTGTTGAAGGCCCGCGGGGCCCGATTTCTGACAGCCCAAGAAGTAGCGGCGGAAACGCCGCGCGGGAAGGCGTGAACGAGCTATGGAACAGCTTGTCGGCATTCTCCTGCTCACCTTGGGCGGATTTTCTTCGGCCAGCTTCTACGTTCCTTCCTACCGGGTGAAGCAGTGGGCATGGGAAACCTACTGGATCAGCCTGGGCCTGGTGGCCTGGATCATCATGCCGGCCGTCGGCGGTTTGCTGACCACGCCCGATCTCTGGGGCATCCTTCGCCAAAGCCCGGTGAGCGGCATGATCGGGGCCTACGTGTTCGGCGTGCTGTGGGGCTTCGGCGGGCTGATGTGCGGCTTGGCCTTGCGCTATCTGGGTATCTCGCTCGGCCAGTCGATCTCGCTGGGCGTCTGTGCGATCGTCGGCACGCTCGTTCCCGCCATGTTGGAAGGTAAGATCGGCCTGTTGGTCTCCACCCTGCCGGGAGCGATCGTCCTGCTGGGATTCCTCGTGTGCCTGGCCGGCATCGCGCTCTGCGGCTACGCGGGCGTGTTGAAAGAGCGGCAGCTCACCGACGCCGAGAAGAAGGAGTCGGTCAAGGACTTTGCCTTGGTCAAGGGCATCCTGGTGGCTGTCTTCGGCGGCGTGATGAGTGCCAGCATGGCGTTGGCCTTCACGGCGGGAAAGCCGATTGCCGACGCCGCGATCGCCGTTCACACCGTGGAAGTCTTTCAGAACATGCCGCTTTTGGTGCTGGCGCTCGCCGGCGGGTTCACCACCAACTTCCTGGCCACCATGCTCATCACCGCCAAGAAACGGGCCTTCGGCGACTACGTCCTCCGCCCGCGGCACATCTTGTGGTTCAACTATTTCCTCGCGGCCGTCAGCGGGCTGATGTGGTACGGACAATACTTCTGTTTCGGCACGGGCAAGACCAAGATGGGCGACTACAGTTACGCCGGCTGGAGCATCTTCATGGCCGCCATCATCATCTTCAGCAACCTCTGGGGCCTGCTGCTGAAGGAATGGCGCTTGGTGAACCGCCGCACCCGCGTCAACCTGTGGCTGGGCATCCTGATACTCATCGTCTCGGTTATTATGATCGGCGTGGGCGACGGACTGGCACGCAGCGCTGCGCCGGCGCCGAACGCCGTCGCGACAGTCTTCCAAAATCAGCCTTGATCCATTCGCAAAGGAAGGACTCCATGCTCTCACGATTCTTGCTATGCGGCGTATTGCTAAGCATCCTGTTGGCGGGCTGGAAGGGACCGACTGTGGCGGCGGAGCCCATCCTGCCCGTAGGAAACTCGCCGGCGCCAATCGTCAGCCGGTACTTTCCTGATCGGCTGCACACGTTCGTCTGGCGGAACTGGAACCTCGTCGAGCCGGAGAAAATGGCAAAGCTGGTAGGAGCATCGAGGCAAGACATCCTGGCGATGGCCGACTCGATGGGTTTACCACCGCCGGCCGCCATCCCCAAAGAGCAGAAGACGCGCGGCTACATCACCCTGATCAGCCGCAATTGGCATTTGCTGCCTTACGACCAACTCCTGCAACTGCTCGACATGACGCCCGAAAGATTGGCGTTCATTCTCCACGAGGATGATTTTCTGATCGTCAAGCTCGGCATGTTAAAACCCAAGTGCCGGCCACTTCGCTATGTACCGCCCGACGAGGCAGCCCGGCATCGATCCGCCGAAATCAAGCGAGTAGTGGAGGAGGAACTTGGCGCGGATCTGCGGCGGCCAGCCGAGCCACGATTCCATTTTCTTGAACAGTTCAACCAGCCGCCTGCGACCTGCCCTCTCACTCTGGGGCGCGCGGCGGCGCAGCCCTCGCCCCCGGCCCCTCATCCAGAGGGGGAGGGGAGGCGTGGCACCGCCAACGACCAGCCCCGTTTCATCTATTCCTATTGTGCCGTTTACGGCGACACGCTGTTCAGTCCGAAGCTCGATCCTTTCCCAAATGGTCTCTTGCAGCGGTTGTCAGCGATGGGCATCAATGGCGTGTGGCTGCACGTCGTGCTCCGCAACCTAGCCCCCGGAGGAGCCACCTTCCCCGAGTTCGGCGCCGGACATGAGCAACGTTTGGCGAATCTGCGACATCTGGTGAAACGGGCCAAGAAATACGGCGTGGGCGTATATCTTTACCTCAACGAGCCGCGGGCGATGCCCGAGGCGTTTTTCCGTAACCACCCGGACTTGGCCGGCGTACGAGAAGGCCCTTTTCGCGCCCTCTGTACTTCACAGCCGGCAGTCCGGCAGTGGATGAGCGACTCGCTGGCATACGTGTTCAGCCACGTACCCGATTTGGCCGGCGTGTTCACCATCACCGCGTCCGAAAATCTGACGAACTGTGCCTCCCACTACGCGTGGAAGAGCTGCCCGCATTGCAAGAATCGCAGCGACGCGGAAATCATCGCCGAGGTCAATGCGACCATCGCCGAAGGCGTTCACCGCGGCAATCCCAAGGCCAAGGTGATCGCCTGGGACTGGGGATGGCGCGGCCACGGCGAAACCCCGGACATTATCCGGCGGTTGCCTAAGTCCATCTGGCTGATGTCGGTAAGCGAATGGGGCCTGCCAATTTGCCGCGGCGGGATACCACTTAAGGTGGGCGAATACTCGATCTCGGCGGTCGGACCGGGTCCACGGGCAACCCATCAGTGGAAAACTGCCCGGGCGGCCGGATTGAAGACGGTTGCCAAAGTGCAACTGAACAGCACCTGGGAGTTGTCGTCCGTCCCCTACCTCCCGGTCATGGATCTGGTGGCCGAGCATTGCCGCAATCTGGCCTCCACCGGGGTCGACGGGATGATGCTCAGTTGGACCCTGGGCGGCTATCCTTCGCCGAACCTGGAGATTGCCGCTCGTTTTCGGGCAAGACCAACACCGAGCGTCGAAGAGGTGCTCAACGCGCTGGCGATTGAACATTACGGGGCCGAAGGGGCTCCGCTGGCGCGGAAGGCCTGGACCGCTTTCAGCACTGCCTTCCGCGAGTATCCCTACGACGGGGCAGTATTGTACAACTGTCCGGTCCAACTGGGCCCGGCCAACCCGCTGTATCTTGAAAAAACCGGCTACGCGGCCACCATGACCGGCATCCCCTATGACGACCTGCGCGGCTGGCGGGGACCGTATCCCAGCGAGGTCTTCGCCACGCAATTTGAAAAGGTCGCCCGAGGCTGGCGATCCGGCCTCCCGCTTCTGCAAGCCGCCGTGGCCAAGGCGCCGCCAGAGCAACGCGAAGACGCGATGGCGGAGCTGCGGTTTGCTCGCGTGGCCGCCATCCATTTTCAGTCGGTGGCCAATCAGACGCGGTTTGTGGTTGCCCGCGATGCGCTGGCCGACCCTCGTCATCCCCTTGCGGCCGATGAACGGCACCGTCTGCGGCAGGAAATCCGCGCGCTCGTGCAGGCTGAATTGACCTTGGCCCGCGAGGAATTTCTGCTGACGCAAGAGGACTCGCGGATCGGTTTCGAGGCGGCCAACCAGTATTTCTTCGTTCCCCTGGACCTGGCCGAGAAGGTAATCAACTGCCGATGGCTGTTAGACCAGTTCCGGCCGTAGCGACTGGCTGATAGTTGCAGGACAGTCTGCCTGAGCCCCGCGTTGCTTCCTACCCCCTGATTATCCTTTGCTGCTACCGTGCACCGCCGTGGATATCGCCCGACTGCTCCGCGAAACCTTTGTCCGCCGGGTTGAACACCACCAGGTACTTGCATCGACCAACGACCGCGCCGCCCAGTGCGCGCGGGAGCGAGGCGTTCGGTTGCCGCTATTGGTAATGGCCAACCAGCAGACGGCCGGACGCGGACGGGGCGCCAACCGTTGGTGGACCGGACCCGGCTCGCTGGCGTTCAGCTTGCTGGTCGAGGCCGACACCGTCGGGGCCGACCGCCGCCGGTCGCCCTTGGTCGCGCTGGCGGTGGGGCTGGCGGTCGCCGATTCCGTCGCCCCGCTCTTGCCCGGCCGCCGGGTCGGCATCCGCTGGCCGAACGACATGGTGGTGGCTGAGGCTCCCACGGATGACCGCAAACTGGCGGGCATTCTGGTCGAGGTGCTTCCCGACGGGCGACACGTCATCGGCATCGGCCTGAACAGCAACAACACCCTGGCCGACGCCCCGGCGAATTTGGCGGCCACCGTCTGCACGCTGCGCGATTTG
>JAJYGU010000105.1 GCA_021784975.1 Planctomycetota bacterium | reverse complement strand
GCCAGGCGTCCGGGCCAAGGCCGGTTCCGCTGCAGTCCAAGTATCAATGCCGCAACCGCTTCCAGCGCCGCACTATCTGGGCAACGTTCAAGCAGAGTTGCCAGCGGCAGCCGCGCGCCCGCTGAGTGGACATGTCGCCCTGGTAACCGGCTCGGGACGAGGCGTCGGCCGCACCATCGCCCGCCTTCTGGCCCGCCGTGGTGCAACCGTCATCGTGAACTCCTTTCACTCTCGCGAACAAGGGGAGCAAACCGCAGCCGAAATCAGCGCCGGGGACGGCAGGGCAGTCCATATCTGGGGCTCGGTTGCCAACCCGGACCATGTGGATGCCATGTTCGCGCAGATCGAAAAGCAGTATGGGCTCGACATACTGGTATGCAACGCCTCGGATGGTCGTATCGGATCCTTCCTGGAACTCACCCCGCACGACTGGGAACGAGCCTTTCGGACCAACGTATCGGGACACTACCAATGTGCCGTCCGGGCGGCTGAACTGATGCGCCCTCGAGGCGGCGGCTCGATCGTAACCATGTCCGCGGTGGGAGCCCATCAATTCATTGACGGCTTGGGCTGTCAAGGGGTGGTGAAAGCGGCGGTCGAATCGCTCACCCGCTATCTGGCCTGCGCGCTGGGTCCCAGCGGCATCCGCGTCAATTGCGTGGCGGGCGGCCCGGTGTATGGCGAGTTGTTGGCGAAGTTTCCCGAGGCGCGAGCTGCTCAAAGCCATTGGGAATCGATGACGCCGGACGGAGAACTGTGCAGCCCTATGGATTTGGCTCAGACGATTGCGTTTCTCGTCAGCGACGAGGCGCGGGGGATCAACGGGGCCGTTTGGATGGTAGACCATGGATTCTCGGCAACGGCGGAAGGACAACTGCGACATCGCGTTCGCGGATTTCAGCCCGGCGAGATGGCTCGCGTCGCCAATTGACGAATGGAGCGTGAACGGCATGTACTACTACGCCGCCGCATACACCATACACTTCGACGATACGATGGCTTATGGGAGCCATCACTTCCTGACCGCGTTCAAGTTTCAATGCTTCTCCCGAGAGTCGTTCCTCTTTGGTGAGCAGATCTTCGACGTGGCCGGGGTGCGGGAAGCCCTGGATGGCATTCATCTGCTGACGGCGGACGCCTATGCCCGTAATCTCAATCCGGCGAAGCTTGGCGACCGCGTCGCCATTCTGCTGACCATCGAGGACTGGCAACGGGCGAGCAATCGATTCTGCTATCGCGTGATCGGCGCCGACGGGACCCCCATTTGCGCCGGCTTTCAGTCCCTGATTTGCGCCGACGCCCGCACCAGCAGGCCGACCCCCTTGCCGACGCCTCTCTGGGACGCCATGCAGAAGCTAAGAGGCATCGAGGAGCCCCGGGCGTCGGAATCGTTTCGCGAGAAAGCTCTGGCGGGCGGAAGCAAGGTCGAATCCCTGTTCGGTGACGTGGAGCGGAACACAGCGATCCAATATCTTGCGGAGCGTTACCCCAGTCCCAGACTCCTACAGGCTATTCAACCTGCGGCCGCTGCCGCCTGCGGCTCTGCGGAGACCCCGGCTGGCGCCGGTTCACAAGAGCCCGCCCTGGAGGCCTGGGTGTTTGCCGGGCAAGGGGCGTTCGATGCGGAATTGCTCAGTAAGCGAGTGGCGGCCTACGAGCGGTCGGAACCGTCTGCCCGCGGCGAACTCGAACAATGCGCGGCCATTGCACAGGAACTCATCGGCGGCGACGCCTATGCGATCGTTGGCGGCAAGGGGGCAACCTGCTCGGCCGCCGTGGAGGCCACGCCGGGGTTGGCCCAATTTGCGATCCACTTGCAGAACGTGCTGGGGGCCTATTTGCGGCGATTGCGCGGCAACACCCCCGCCATCTTGATGGGCCACAGTTTTGGAGAGATTGCCGCGTTCGGCGTCGCCGGCTGCTTCGACTTGCCGACCGGGATCCGCATCGTTTGCCAGCGGGTGCGTGCCATCGCCGAGCACGCGCCGCCGGACGGCGGGCTGCTGGCGGTTATGGCCAATCGAACCACGGTCATGACCGAGGCGGCATTGAACGGCATCGAGGAAGTCCTGGTCGCTGGAAGAAATCACGAAGGGCAGACCGTGGTTTCGGGGCCGCGCGACGAGCTGAAGCAACTGCGCGACTGCCTGCAAAGGATCGATATCAAGTGCGTCGACATTCCTGCGCCGGCGTCCTTTCATCATCCGCGTTTGCGTTCATCGGCGTTGGCATGGCTCAAGCATCTGAAGACCCTGCCGCTCAAGGGGCCTTCGGCTGCGCTCTACTCGCCCATCGGTCGACGATTCATTTCGCCGAAGGAAGACGTCGCAGCCCTTTTGGCGAGCCAGCTTCTCCGCCCCTTCGACTTTCAGGGCGGGATCTCCGACGTGACGGAGGCCGGGGCGACAAAGTTCGTCGACTGCGGATCGTCCGGGTCGCTGGCCAGAATTATCGCCAAGGCCGGCGCCGAGGGACTGGATGTCTGCTGCATCGGCACGAGCGACGACAGTGCGTCGGGGGCAACACATTCTCCCGGCCGGTCGGAGGCCGCCGACCTCGCAACTCCGCAGAGTCGGGGACGACCGCCGGAGCGCACACTGAAGGCGGCGCCGGTGCAGCAGCGGAGCGGTGAACCACGCGTCCCGCCAGCCGTTGCGATCGTCGGACAGGGGTGTATTCTGCCAGGGGGCGCTTCTTCTCCCCCAAAGCTCTTTACGGCCATCACCGAGCAGCGAAACGGCATCCTCGACCAGCGCAGCCTCGATCCCCACTGGGAGGAGGATTTCTACTCCGCAAAGCTCGCTGCCGATCGTTCTACCTCCTGCCTCGGGGGTTCCATAGAAGACCGTGAGATTGTCGCCCCCGCCGGAGTCGAGCCGGAAGTCTTTCACCGATTTACGCGGGCGCAACGATTGTTATGCCTGGCGCTGACGCCCTGCGTCCATCTGTTGAAGGACGCAAAGCGGCTGATGTGCATTGTCGGCGCGACGGCGGACGGATTCGAAGACCAGGATGTCGTGTCCTCGTTGCGTCTGGCGGGAATCGATCCCACCAGCCCCGAGGTCAATGCGCGGGTGGACGCAGGCCGTTCGGCATTTCAGGAACCGTACGACGCAGTCCGGGAGGTGTTGGATCGGATGGTTCGCCCGGGGCTGGAGATCATCTTGGTCGATGCTGCCTGTGCGTCTTCTCTATATTCCGTGGCCCTGGGCGTGCATGCGCTCGAGGCCAACAAGACCGACGCCGTGCTTGCCGGCGGGGTCTTCTGTCCGGGGCCGGGTACAGGCTGTCTGTTTTCCCAGTTTCGGGCCACGACTTCGACCGGTTGCCGGCCTTTCGATGCAAATGCCGACGGCGTTGTTTTCTCGGAGGGCGCCGCGGCAGTTGTCCTCCGGCGAGTTGCCGACGCACAACGGCTGGGACTGCCGGTTGATGCGGTGGTGCGGGGCGTCGGCCTCTCCAGCGACGGCCGGAGTTCGGCAGCCAACCTGCCGCAAACCCGCGGACAACTATTGGCGCTGGAGCGATGCTACCGAAGCTACGCCATCGATCCGGCTTCCGTGCACGCGATCGAGGGACACGGCACCTCGACTCCCGTCGGCGACAACACGGAACTCGAAACCCTGCGGCAGTTCTTTTCGGGCCGCGCGAGGCAACCCATCTGGCTGCACAGCCTGAAAGGGCTGATTGGACATGCCGGCTGGGCGGCCGGAACCGCATCGATCATCGCCGCCTGCCAATACCTTCGCAACGGCGTCTTTCCGGCGCAGGCGAACCATCGCAAGCCGTCGGAGGCGCTGCTTCGTTCCGCCGCCGCGCTGAAGGTGTTGAAGCAGGCCCGGGAGTTACCGCCGGGCCGGCGGCGGATCGCGATCGATGGTTTTGGCTTTGGCGGCGCAAATGCCCACATCGTTCTGGACAGCCACCTTGAACCGACGCCGGGCCAGCCGCAGGATGGAGAACCGGCGGCCGCCGAAAAAGATGAGTTGGTATTGGTTGCCTGGCACGAGATCGCTCCAACTCTCTCCACCGAAGACGGTTTGCGGTTCGATCGCCAGCGAGTGAACATGCCGAAACGGCACGTATTGCTGCCGGACCTCGTAGACGATATGGATGTCAGCCAGAAGCTGGCGGTGTCGCTGGTAGATGGAATCGTGGCGAAGCTGCCGCGTTTCGATGGGGCGGTGCAGCGCGAAACCAGCGTATTGTTGGCGCAGAGCGGAAAAAGCGAGCGCGGCGTGGGGGCAACCCTGCGAGTTCTCAATCCGCGGTTGCAGCGAAGGTTCGCCGGGCTCGACCACATCCTGGAAAAGCTGACCGCCGCCAAGGATTCCATCAGACCTTCGGGGGCGTACACGCTGCAATGCATGATGCCGAACGTGGCCGCGGGCCGAGCCGCACTGCAGATGGATCTCAACGGTCCGAATTTCGTGATCGACGCGGGATCGGGCTCTCTGGAGGCCGCGGCGGCGGCAGCTTCTCTACTGCTGCATGCTGGAGATCACAGCGGCACGAAACTTGTAATCATCGCCGCGATCAACGCAAGCCCGTGGCGCGCCCCGCGTGGCGTTTCTTCGTTGCCGGAGGAAGAATTCGCCGCAGCCTTCGCGGTAACTTCGCCTCGTTACGCCAAGGAACTGGGACTGAGTGTCCTATCGCCCATGGAGAAGCTTCTCGAGACGAGCGGCACGTGCGCCGAGGACGAAGGAGCTGCAACGACAACTGCCCAAAAGGTGCGGAAGCTGCTCGATCAGATCCGCTCGACTGCAAATGCCGAGCCGAATGCGTCGGCCAAATCGGAGACTTCTTCGCCGACGGCAACGGAGTTCCCGATCCATGTTCCTGTCTGGGTCGAAGTTCCTGCCGAAGGCCGCCGCACCGATTCGGTGGATGGCCGCGAGGCGGCGATGGTGGCGATCGTTCCAGCGCATGAGGATCGGCTTGCGGAGATCGTCAAGACGTTGCCCACTTACGCACGACGCTGCCGGATTGCCGTCGTTGGCGATGCCGCACGCCAGGTGCTCTCACCCATCGACGACCCGCACGTGATCGCCGTCGACTTGGCTGACGAGAACTCAATCGACACCCTGCTGGCTGAGATCGACCGAGTTGGGGCGGAGGTCGTTCTGGCGCTCGAGTCCGTTGTTACCTGGGACCGGGACGAGAGTCTCGCCAGGTTGGCAGCCGACAACCGTCTCTGCGAACTCCTTTTCCTCATCGCGCAACGCAACGTAGCTCGATTGACGCGCGGGGAGCTCGAGTTGTGGGGGCTGTTTCTCAATGGCTGGAACGGCGCGGTTCATCCGGTCACCGGCCCGGTCGCGGGGTTGCTCAAGGCCATTGCCCGCGAAATCGCCGCCGCTCGCGTCGGTGTCCTTTGCACTCGGCGCCGAACGCTGGGCGAGGCGGTGGAATGCCTGCTGGCCGAGCGATCTCTGGCCAATCGGGAAGCGGAAGTCGCCTACGACGGCACGACGCGACTGGCCCGCCGGCTTCGCCGAGCCCGCCCGGCCAGCAACCTGGCTGCCCAGTACCAACTGGATCACCATTCGGTCGTAGTGGCCACCGGCGGGGCCCGCGGAGTAACGGCGGTTCTATCCGACGCGCTGATTCGAGACCATCGTTGCACCCTAGTGGCCCTGGGCAGGAGCGTCCCGGAAGTCGGTCCCGAAAACGCGGACGATCCGCAAGTCGAACGAGACTTCTACGCCCGATTCATGCGGGAACACCCGGGGGCCTCAGCCGCGGTCATGAAGCGTGAATTCGAGAAGACGCGGGCCGGCTGGGAATCGCATCGCACCATCCAGCGGCTTTCCGCCCTCGGCGGTCGAGTGGAGTACCTGGTCGCCGACGTGACGGAGGGCGACCAGGTTGCGGCGGTCATTCGGCAAATCGTGGCGAAGTACGGTCGGATCGATCTTCTGGTGCATGGCGCGGGCGTCCAGGTTTCGACGCGTCTGGAGAACCGCCGCCTGGCCGAATTCCGGCGGACGTTTTCCGTCAAGGTGGGAGGGCTGCGACATCTCACCGAACAGTGCCGCATACAACTCGGCAAGAGCGTGCCCACGCACGTGCTTACGTCGGCCTACAGCGTTTTTGGAAATGATGGTCAACACGATTACGGAGCAGCGAACGAGACGCTGGATCGGCTTTGCGGAATGCCCTGCGCGACGGGCAGTCCGAGGTGGTCGAGTATTGCGTGGCTCGCCTGGGACGGCATCGGAATGACTCGCGGCAGCGAATACCATGCGCTTTCGAAGCAGCGGGGGCTATCCGGATTGACCGCAGAGGACGGCCAGGAAATCTTCCGCCGGGTCCTTGCCGGACAGACCAACGCGGACATCAACGTGCCGTTGTCGGTCACGGAACACGCCAGGTATCAAGTGGCGACCATTCCGCCGCCCTACGGAGGCACCGACGGTCGCATGCTCGAACGGCGCGTCGACGTGTCCAAGATCGATTTCCTTGCCCATCACAAGGTTCGCGGCATCCGCACCCTTCCCGGCGCGTGGATTCTGGACAATATGGTGACGGCCGGTCTGGGACTTCGGCAGGGCGCTGCCTCCGTCACCTCGGTGACCATCGAGGACGTCGATTTTCGTCGGTTCGTAAGGCATACGGAAAACGAGCGCAACCTCCGTGTTGTTGCCCAGGCGGCCGGCGATCGGATTGCCGTCTGGATGATCGGCGACATTTGTCATTCGGCAGGCTCGGTGCTCTCCAAAGACGTCTTGTTTGCTCAGGCGGTTCTGTCTTTCGATCAGATCGCCGGCGGAATGCGGCAGTTGCTGCAGGATGCCGGCCTTCAAGGATTGCTTGGCAGGAGTCAGGGCCTCCGAGATCCTTATTGCAGCGGAGGAAGCAAAGACCTTGAGTTGTCCGGTCCGTTCGACTGCTTGCACGACATAGCCGTCGGGCCGGCTGGCCGTCGGGCCCGTTTTGACCCCGGTCACTCCCCGATTGCTTCGAGCAGCATACCGGCACTCCTGCTGGATGCTGCGTTTCGTGTAGGAGCCATGCACGCGGTCCCGGGACGGAGCGATCTTTACGTGCCCAAGCGAATTGGGCGATTGGTGGTTCCCATCGGCCCCCAGGCGAGATCGTTTTCGGCGTCGCCGCGGGAAATTCGCACCAGCGCCCCGATTGTTCGGAACGGTCATGTGCGTTGGGATTACACCGAAGTGCTCGATGAAAGCGGCGCCGTCAGGCTCGTTGTCGAGGCTGCGCACGCACTTCGACTTGGGAACGGCAGTCTCGAAGTGTCGAATGGAACGCCTTAACTGTGTCGGACGCGCGTCGGCCCCAGCACGGTGAGCAAGTTGAACCGCCCCTTCCGTCTAATCGTAGTAACGGACGCCGTTGTCATGTTCGTCAACCAACTTGTCGGTCGCGCATCCTTCCTTCCTGGGCGGCGTCGTTTCGCCCGCTTGAGCTTTGGGGACGAAACTGGGTTCCGAGACGGAGGGGTTCAGAACTCGTACTTCGCTTGCAACCACCAGGCGGTGTTGGCCTCGGCGTTGGCCAGGTTGCCGAAGATGCCCATGCCGCCGACCAGCGTGGCGTGTTCGCTCAGGATGTAGGC
The DNA here is from genome assembly GCA_021784975.1 of Planctomycetota bacterium. GTDB lineage: Bacteria > Planctomycetota > Planctomycetia > Pirellulales > Thermoguttaceae > JAJYGU01. The sequence goes on along the minus strand of JAJYGU010000105.1, from coordinate 4,411 downwards.
AAGGCTGAAGGCGTGCCAGTTATTTTCATCACCAATCAGAAGGTTGGGAACGTCGATCGTGCCGCCCGGACCAATCGTCCCGTAAGGGCTGGTCTGCTGACGGAACTCGTAGGCGATCATAAGTCGCTTCGAGGCAAACGTCGCCAGGCTGCCTTCGAAGCTCGCCCGGTATTGATCGGCGAATCCCAAAAAGCCCAGGTCGGCCCCTTGGCTCTCGCGCAGGCCGACGGTGGCGATCAACGGCAGTTGTCCCAGGATCGCCTTGGGAATCGTTTTGGTGGCGGTGAGCGTAAAGTCGACGCTCGTGTCGTGGTCGTAGCCGATGGCCGTCAAGGCGCCGCCCAGCCTGTCGTTGATCGAGGCGATGTTGGCGTTGTACTTGAGGATGGCGCCCGCCGTAACTGCCGGCAGCCACAGAGTGCCGTTCGCGTTCTCCTTTACCAACAGGGCGCGGGCGCTGAAGTTGTATAGCCACACGTCGCTCTCGTCGATGTCTACGCCGATGGTTCTAGTAATGTCGGAGGGCAGCGAGCCGAGTCCAAGGCGATCGGCGGCGAAGCCGAACTCAATCCGCCCCCAGAGGTTCTCCGTAACCAGCAAGGCTTCCAGATTCTTTTGGCCGAGGCCGACATAGTCGAAGGCCACCGACGGCCTTCCGAACATCTCGCCGTCCCTTGGTGGGTTGACGAGATACGCCAGGGGCGTAAACGCTCCACCGCCCTGGCCTTCAATGGTGATGAAAGGCAACGGCAGTTGCTTGTCATCCGCCGGTGGAGCCGACGCCTGATCGGCCGCCTCTTCAGCCCTTGCGCCGCGTCCGCACGCCAGTGCTGCCACTGCGGTCACAACGCACAATAACGACCATGGCAAAACCTTCACGCGTAAGTCCCCGTAAGCGGTGCGCCGCCCCGCCGCTTGGCGGGCGCGAACAACGCCCGCAACCTGTACCAGCCTTCCCGCGAAATGTGCATCGCGCTTGCCCAACAACCGTCAAATGAAGTCCATCTCGCATCATCGGAACCAAACCGTCGCTACTTCATCCGAACAAAGTGAGCGAAGCGCAACTGACGCCCGGATGCCCCTTCTTTCCGCAAACTGTGCCCACCTTGACATACCAGGGCGTCCGGCAGAAAAGATTCGGCCGAGATCGCCTAACGGAACCCGGCCTGCTTTTCGCTCCACTCACCCGCGCGGTAACTGGCTGGTAAAACGATACCTGCCAGAGGTGACCTCGCAGTGGAACAAGCCCTTCGCAAACGCCGGCTGCCTGATGCCGGGCTGAGACTCCGCGGGCAGACCGCTCTCACTGACCGCGCCGAGTCCGGTTGTAGGCATGACGACCGTGGCGGTCGTGTTGGCCGGCACCGCCAGGTCCCAGGTCAATGTGTTGCCCTCCACGCGCCACTTGGAGGCGATCTTTCCGTAGCCGGTCATCAGGCAAGCCTCGACCCGCTTAAGCCCGCTCTCGACGCCGGGCGCGGCGATGAAATGCTTGAAGCCCGGGGCCTTCTCGTCATAGCGGATTCCGCCGAGCCCTTCGATGAACCAGAGCCCCACCGAGATCATGGTGTTGTGGATCTGTGAGTTGTCGCCGTCCCATTCCTCCCAGATGGTGGTGGCGCCGTGGCGGATCATATTTCCATAGCTCGGGAAGTCCTCCTTCGTGTGCATAAGCGCCAGAAGGTCGTTGCGCCGTTGGGCGATCAGGTACTTGGTCAGGAAGTAGTTGCCGTGCATGCCCGTGTCCAAATGGCCGCGGCGGCTGACGGTGATGTCGTGCTCCAGCGCGGCCATGACCTTCGGCGCGACGTCTTTCGGGGTGATGCCGAACAGCAGGGGCATGACCAGATAGGTCTGCTCGCCATTGGCGTAGGTTGCCCCATCGGCATTCAAAAACCGCTTGTGCAGCCTTGCCGCGAGCTGGTTGGCTCGCGTCTGGTAGACCTCGGCCTGGGCGTTGTCGCCCAACACACGCCCGATCTTGCTCGCAAGCTGCCAACAGTACACGAGGTAGCAATTGTTGAAGAACAGGGTGGAACGGTCGTCGACACGGTCCTTGCCCTGTTTTCGTCCGGGCGGCACCCAGTCGCCCAAGAAGTTCCACTTGGGCGAGCCCGCGCAGCCGATGCCCACGTAGGGTTGCAATAGGCCGTCGTCCATCTTCGTGTCGATAAACGCGAGCCATTTCTTCATGACCGGCCAGCCCAGTTCGAGCGGCCGCCGGTCGCCGTAGGTGAGGTAGATCTGCCAGGGCATGGTGGTGCAGAAGCCGCTCCAGGCCGGGCCTCCGCCGGCGTCCTGGGAGTAGGGAGCGGTGTAGGGCACGTCGCCCTGCTGGTTCTGGGCGTCGCGCCAGTCGGCCGCCCACTTGGCATAGAAGGGGCCGGTGCGGAAGTTGAGCATCCCCATTTCCATCGAAGTCCCCGAGTCGCCGCCATAGCCCAACCGCTCGCGGTGCGGGCAGTCGACGGTATAACCACCCAGGCTGAGACAGCGGTAGGTCCAGCACATCATGCGGTGGATTTGGTTCAGCAGCCGATGGTCGCACGAGAAGCTAGAGCCGGGCTCGTAATTCGTGCTGACCAGCCAGCCCTTGACCTCCTCCGGCTTCGGGGCCCGCGGCAAGCCCTTCACAATGGCGTACCGGAACGCCTCGTAGCTGAAACGGTTGCGGAACCGCTCGCCGCCGCCGCCCCGTGCCACGTAAACGCTCCGCTGGCCGTAGGTCTGGAACTTGCCCGAGGCGAGCCGCTTGTCGGCAAACTCCATGCTGATCGTCGCCCCGCGTTTGGTGTCGTCGGGCAAGACCAACTCGAACCAGCCGGTATAATTGCGGCCCATATCGAGCACAAACCCATCGGCAGACCGCTGCACCCCCGCCAAGCAGATTTCGTCGAGCACCCGGTTCGGCTCCATCATCTGCGCGGCAATGACCGGTGTGGGAGGATGATGAACCGCGGCGGCCGGCCATGCCGAGTCGTCGTAATCCGCGGCGCTCCAGTTCGCGATCTCCTTCCGGGCGTCGACCAGCTCGCCGCCGTAACTGCCGCTAGTACCCTTGCCTATCGGTGTGAGGTAGCTCGGCCGCGCCTTCCAAGTAGCGTCGCTAACGATGGTCAAAGGCGTGGCCCCATCGAAGGACAGGTCCACTTCGGCCTTGACCATCGGACCGCTGGTGCCGGCGTTCTTGAGCACGCCAAGCGACCACCCCCGACCCAGCCACAAACCAATGCAGTTCTTGCCTTGGACCAAGTACTTGGCGATGTCGTGGGTCACGTAAAGTCCCCGCTTGCCGTAGTCCGACACCGCCGGGCTGAGCACGTCCTGGCCCACCTTCCGGCCGTTCACATAGAGTTCGTAATAACCCAAGGCACAGACGTAGGCCGTAGCCACCGTCGGGGTCTTCTCCAAGGTGAAGGTCTTGCGCAACCAGGGCAGCGGTCCCTGGTTATTCTTCATCCAGTTCGCGCCGATCCACTGACCACTCCAGTCGGCGGCCGACAGTGGTCCGACCGTGAACGACGCCGGCTGGCTCCACGGCGACTCGGCGCCCGTCTGGTCCCAGACGCGGACCTTCCACCAGCATCGTGATCCCTTCGCCAACGGCCTGCCCCTGTAGGGCGTCCACTGCGATTGGTCCGATTCGACCTTCCCGGAATCCCAGCACGTCCCCCGGTCGGCGGCGAGCGCTTCGGGCGAGTCCGCGACCAGTACTTGGCGCGCCGTCTGCGCCAGCCCGCGGACTCCTGGCGGAATCATCCAGGAAAAGCGCGGCCGGGCCCGATCGATGCCGAGCGGATTCGTCAGGCCCTCACAGCGCAACTGTTCTGGTCCGGCAGGTGCTGCCTGCAAAACCGAGCATTGACAAGCCGCTCCCATGGCGAACGCCAGCAAGACACTTATTCGACACATTGCCTGGGCTCCTTCTGATCAGCCCTATGCTAGCGAAAAACCGGCGAAAGGCTTGCACATCCGAGTGGGCGTCAGGTATCCTACTTTCGTCGTATCGTGACTCTCATGGCCAGCGCCTGCCATTCTATCAGCCCAGGATGAGGACACAAGGAACCTACCGCATGTTCTTGCCTCGTGCGTTTCGGATCGTTCTAGCGACCATTTTGTGTTCGTCGGCCGCGGATCCCTTATCCGCCGTGGAGACGCGCGAAAGCCAAAGCCTTTTGGCAAAAGTGGGCGGACTTCCGCCGTTGAGCGAGGCCGACACCTCGCCAGTCCAAGGCGATTGGCTGGTCGTGCCGGTAGATCGCGCGACAGCCGTATACCGCAGCGGGCCGCAGGAACTCTCGCTCAGCAACGGCTTGATCCGCCGCAGGTGGCGAGTGCTGCCCAACGGGGCCACCGTAGGTTTCGACAATCTGATGACTGGGGCGGCGATACTTCGCGGAGTCAAACCCGA
>JAJYGU010000239.1 GCA_021784975.1 Planctomycetota bacterium | reverse complement strand
CACCCGGTGCCGACCAAAGAGGGTGCCAACCTTACCGATGACGCCGGGCATGTCGCGATGGGTGAAAATCAGCAGCACCCCGTCCAGATAGCTCTCCAGTCGGCAGTTGCCCTTCTCCACCAGTCGCGGCATGTGGTTGCCGAACAGGGTGCCCGAGGCGCTGGACGTCTTCTTGTCCGTGACCACTTCAGCGGTAATCATCGAGCTGAAATCGCCGATATCGGTGCTGCGCTGTTCGACGACTTCGATGCCCCGCTCGCGCAACAGCACCTCGGCATTGACGATGTTGACCCCCGGCGCCATCGCATGTTCCAGCAAGCCGGCCGCGAAGGCCGCCGACAGCAGCCGCGTGTTTTTCTTGGCCACTTCACCCTTGTAGCCCAGCCGGCAACTGCTGGGCGGGTAATGCGTCATCTGTGCCAACAGCAGCCCGAGCCGGTAGGCCACGTTGAGATACCCGCGCAAATCGGCCAAGGTGGCAGGGTCCAGCGGCGACATGTTGACCGATTGCTTGATGGCCCCGGTCGTGAAGTAATCGATCAAGAGCTCGGCAGCCTCGACCGCCACGTTGGTTTGCGCCTCTTTGGTGCTGGCGCCGAGGTGCGGGGTGCAGAGAACACCCGGCATGCCGAACAGTGGACTCTTGGTGCACGGCTCCTCGCCGTACACGTCCAGGGCCACGCCGGCGAGTTGCCCGTTGTTCAAGCCTTCGACCAAGGCCGCTTCGTCGAAGATTCCGCCGCGGGCACAGTTGATCAGCCGGGCCCCTTTCTTCATCAGTTGCACTTCCTTCGAGCCGATCAAGTTTCGGGTTTCGTCGGTCAAGGGGGTGTGGACGGTCAGATAGTCGACGTGCGGCAGCATCTCCCGCGGCGAGGCGACGGTCTCGATGCCGAGTTCCTTGGCACGCACCGCCGGCAGGAAGGGATCGAAGCCGATGACCCGCATTTGCAGGCCGCGTGCCCGCTCGGCCACCGCCTGGCCCACCCGGCCCAGACCGATAATGCCCAGAATCTTGCCAGCCAGTTGCGTCCCCATAAACTTCTTGCGGTCCCAGCGGCCTTCAACCAGGCTCTGGTTGGCCGGGGCGACGTTCCGCGACATGCCCAACATCAGGGCGATGGTGTGCTCGGCGGTAGAAACGGTGTTGCCGCCGGGGGTGTTCATGACCACGATCCCCTGCCGAGTGGCGGCCTTGGTGTCAATGTTGTCCACTCCCACCCCGGCGCGGGCGATAGCCCGCAACCGCGTGTTTCCGTTGAGCACCTCGGCGGTGATCTTCACCCCACTGCGGCAGATAGCACCGTCGGCCTCCAGAAGGGCATTGCGGAGATCGTCGCCCTTCAAGCCAGTGCGGACTTCGAGGTCCAGATTGCCGGCCGACTCCAGCAAGGCAAGGCCGTCGCGGGAAAGATCGTCAAGAACGATGATTTTTGGCATGATGTCAGTCGGTTCCCTTTCTACAGAGCAGATTAGTGCGCCTCGGCCAACACCTGGCTGGCCGCGGTCACAGCCGTTCCTAGCTTAACGTTTTGTCCCATCTCGACAAGTACCAGTTCCAACGCGGCGATCGTCGAAAGCACATCCAATTCATCCACCAGTCCCATGTGCGCGATCCGAAAAATCCGCCCCGTCAGTGGCCCCTGCCCGCCGGCCAGCTTCAGGCCAAACCGCCCGAGCAATCGATCCAGAAACGCCTTGCCGTCGATGCCCTCCGGAAAATAGACGGCCGTCATGCCGTCGGCAGGCCGGGCAGCCACCAACCGTAATCCGAGGGCCTCAATCCCCGCCCGGGTGGCCCGTGCGAGCGTCTTGGACCTTGCCCACGTGGTTTCCAGCCCAGTGGCGCGAATCGTCCGCAGACTCTCGGCCAGGGCTTTCACCAAAGGGATGGCGGGCGTGTAGGGTGTATCGGAATTCTGTAATGCACGGCGATAGGCCAGCAAATTGAAGTAAAACGCCTGAGGTGGGATCGACTCGATCTGCCGCCATGCCGCGGGACTAACCGCCAGAAAGGCCAACCCCGGCGGGGTCATCAGCGCCTTCTGCGAGCCGACCACCAGGGCATCGATTCCCCAGGCGTCGGTGCGACATTCCATCGCCCCCACGCCGCTAATGCCATCGACGACCAACAGCGCCGGGGTCTGCCCGACCACCCGGCCGATGGCCTCGATGTCGTGCCCCATGCCGGTGCTCGTCTCCAGCAGCGTGCCGAAGACGGCGACGGTGTCAGGATGTTCAGCCAGGAGTGCGGCAATTCGTGCCGTCTCAAACGCTTCCCCCCAAGGGACTTCGTAGCGGACCACCTGAATCCCGAACGCCTCACAAATCTTCCGCCAGCGCTCGGCGAACTTGCCGGACTCCAACACCAGGGCCTTTCCGCCGCGAGGCACCAGGTTTACCACGGCCGCTTCCATGGCCCCGGTGCCGGAGCTGGTCAGAATCAGCACGTCGTTGTTGGTGGCGAAGACCTGCTTTAGCCCGGCCGTTACTTCGGCCAAGAGACTTCGGAACTCGGGCGTGCGATGGTGCGTCACCTGGCGGGCCATCGCCAGCAGGGACGCCTCCGGCACTTCCGTCGGGCCGGGGGTCAAAAGACGTGGTTTTGCCGCGGGCTCAAGAGTCATCGGGCTTGTCGTGGTCCGTCACCGCCTGAATCGCCAACACCAATATAAGGCAGAGGAGGTCGACCACCCAAAAGATGCCGCAGGCCAGGGCGACGCGTTGCAGCACCCCCCCTCCGGCTAAATCACCCATGGCACTCAACAAACTCGCCACGCCCAGAACAACACAGATGGTAATCGGCAGCAGGATCGTGCCTGCCAAGAGCGCGAGAATGGCACGTTGCGGGACGGACGGCTGAGACATGTTCCAATTCCACCAATTTTTCCAATTTTGCGGATCGGCAAGATCGCTGTCAAGGCAGTGCGAAACCAGGGAAGGGAGGCAAAACGCACCCGCCGACGGCGATACCGTCCACGCCGCAACACGAAACGTTTAGCCGCCGGCCGGTACGGCGGCGATTCCCGTTGGGGGGGCCGACGTTCCGTCGGCCGCTCAACGTTTCGGTTCCTCCCGCGCGCTGAATCACAGCCGCCGGTAGCCAAAGCAACCGGCGGCAGCAACTTCCTTGACTTGGTCCCTCACCGATACACAATGAAGTAAGCTTGCGCATTCCGCGACCTCCACCCAACCTACGTTAACGGACCAGAATGCTATGCAGCCGATTGGTCGCCGCTTCTATTGGGCTTGCCTGGCATGGTGCCTGGGAGCGGTCGTTGCCGCACAGGCTACCGAGGTGGTGCTCAAGGACGGCCGCGTGTTGCACGGCAAAGCGGGCAAGACCGCCAGCCTGGTCGACCTGAACCTGTTGAAGGAATCCGATAGCGCCCGCTCACTGAAACTGATCGACTTCTTGGACGACAACCTCCGCCGGACTTATTTTTCCCGCCGCCTGGTGCGCGAGGTGCGTCAAGAAGAGAACCAAAGACTCGAGGAGAAGTTCAGGCTCCACCAGATGGTATGCCACACCGGCTTGACGCTGAAGGCAGTCGGCCCGGCAATGGCCGTTCAGCCCTTCGATGAGTACGGTCGGCGGATGTACACGCTCAATACGGTCCACGGGCCATTGAAGCTCGTCCAAGGGATCACCGAACTGACGCCCCAGTGGTGCAGCGTGGAGGCGAAATCGCTGGTGTGGGACATGCGGCTGGGCACCAGCTCCATTCCCCGCGACCAGTTGCGCAAAATCCTTTGGAAGCAGGTCAACCCCAAGAATCCGGAAGACTACAAGAAGATCGCTCGCTTCTACCTGCAGGGCGAACGCTATGAGGAGGCCGCCAAGGCGTTGGAGGCCCTGCTGGCGGCGTTTCCCGATCGGACGGAACTGAAGGAGCAGTTGGCGCCTTCGCTTCGTTCGATCGCAGAACTCTCCGCCCAGCAGTTGCTCAGTGAACTGAGGCTGCGTCGCGAGGCGGGGCAGCACAAACTGGTCTCGGAAAGGCTCAAAAAGTTTCCGACCGAGGGCCTCACGGGCGAGCTGCTGCAAGGCGTGCGGCAGATAAGCCAAGAGTACGACGTCCTGGCAACACGCCTGGGTAAGGTCTCTCAACAACTGAAGAGCTTGTCGGCCAAGCTAAAAGACGCGGAATTGCGGGAGCGCGTGCAGCCGATCCTGGCCGAACTGGCCCAAGAGATGAGCCTCAATACGCTGGACCGGATGACGCCATTCCTGCGGAGTGCCGACGACAAGGATGCCTCGGACTCCGACAAGGTGTCCTGGGCCGTCAGCGGATGGCTCATGGGCGCCGATGCGGCCACCGCCCGGTTGGATACTTCGGTGTCGATGTACCGCGTCCGCAACCTGGTCCGCCGCTACCTGACGGAGGCCGACGCCGCCGCCCGTGAGGCGACCTTCAAAGCCATCCTCCAGGAATACGCCGGCAGCCCGGCTACGGTGGCGGCCTTGGTGGCCCACATGAAACCGCCGTTGCCCCCGCCGCCGCCGGTGGAGGGCAAGCCGGGCTATTACGTGCTGAAGACACGCGGGCTGGCGGATGCCCCCGAGGTGACTTGCCTCGTGCAGCTCCCGCCGGAATACGACCCCTACCGCCGGTATCCGGCCATCGTTACCCTGCACGGCGAGCTCAGCACCCCCGAGCAGCAGATCGATTGGTGGGCCGGCCCTTGGAGCAACGGACAGCGTTCCGGACAAGCGGCCCGCCACGGCTTCATCGTGATCGCACCGGAGTGGACCGCCGGGCGTCAGCGGCTCTACGGCTATTCGGCGCGGGAAGTGGCCGCGGTGTTGAACTCGCTCCGCGATGCCTGCCGCCGCTTCTCGATCGACACCGATCGCGTGTATCTATCGGGCCATGGCAGCGGCGGTGACGCGGCTTGGGACATCGGACCGGCCCATCCCGACCTATGGGCAGGGGTGATCCCCATCGCCGCCCAGGCCGATCGCTACTGCGATTTCTACAAGGAAAACGCCCGCTGGGTGCCGTTTTATGTGGTGCTCGGTGAGCTGGACGGAGATCGGCTGGTCCGAAGCGCTCCCAACCTGGACTTTTGTCTGCGCCGGGGCTACAACACCACGGTGGTCGAGTTCATCGGCCGCGGGCACGACGACTTCTCCGACGAGATTCTGCGAATCTTCGAGTGGATGGGTCATTGCCGCCGCAGCTTCGTCCCCCGCGAGTTCTTCTGCAAGTCGATGCGGCTTTGGGACAATGCCTTCTGGTGGATTGAGATGCAGGGAATGCCGCCGAAATCGATGGTCGATCCGGCCAACTGGCCTCCGCTGTCGGGCTCGCGGCCCGTTCAAGCCGAAAGCAAGCTCACCAACAAGAACGGCATGACGGCCAGGGTGGGATCGACTCGCGTCACCGTCTGGCTATCGCCCGAAATGCTCGACTTCAAGCAGCGGGCGACTATCCTGGTCAATGGCAAGCGGTTGAACAGCCGGGACCAGATCATCCGCCCCAGTCTGAAAACGCTGTTGGAAGACGTCCGCACCCGCGGCGATCGTCAGCACCCCTTCTGGGCCAAAGTGGAAGGTACGACCGGGCGCGTGCACCCTCGATAGCCCGTCTTACGTATCCTTCCTTTCCATAAAATCCGGATAAGTCCGCTAAACCGGAATAGTCATCGCAACCGATATCGCCCCATGAAAGTGCAATAGGGGGAATTGTCTTGTAAGTTTAGGCGAGATGCACCATGTCGGTAAAACGAATCGCCAGATGGGTCTTGCTCTTGGCACTGCTCGCGATCGGCAGCACGGCCGCCGCCCAGGACGACCCCTCTCAAAATAAGTCGTTGCTTGATCGCTTGGACAACTTTGGCAAGGGCATCGTCAACATCTTCGTGCCGGGCGACAAGTCCAAGAACGCTACGAATAAGGACGGCCCTCCTACCACGAATGACCCACAGTCGTTGGACCGCAACCCGGGGTCTCTTGCTCGCAACCCCGCCTGGGATCAGGGCGACGGGTCGCAAGAATCGCCCCGCGCGGGGAGCATCCTCTCCGGCGATGTTCGGACGCCAACGTCGCCGGTTGCCGGCGCGCCAAGCCAACCACCCCTCGCGCAGACCCCCGCCGGTCCACTGCCCGCCCTGCAGGCGGGCGGCTCCGCATCTAAACCGGTTCCGCCACCGCCGGCCGATTTGTTGCCGTTTGAAACGCCCAGCCTCTCGGAGGCCGGCAAGCCCAACAGCGCCCCGGTTCCACCGTCTTCGGCCAGCCCTTCCGATGGCCTGGCCCAACCGAGCGAACTCGCCGCGCCTTCGAAGCCGGCCATTCGGCCCTTGCACGAACAACTGCTAGAACTCCGTCACTCGCCGTTTCCATCCAACGAACTGCATGAATCTGGGCCTCAGGCGGACCTACCGGCCGGCAACGGCGCGGGGGCCTCCGCCGACAACCAGCCTGTGCCGGCTGAATCGGCCCGAGTGCCCACGCTGGCCAAACGCCCGGCGGCGGTTCGGCGACTCCGGCTAGCGGCCCGCACCGGCAGTGGACCCTCGGCGGGACCTTCGCTCACGCTGCCTGCGGCGGCGCCGACATCACCGGTCTCTCCCGCAACGCATCCCAACCCCGACAATCCCGTCCTCTTTACCAACCATGGTCCGTCCTTGGCGGTGGAGACCCTCGGGCCGCGGAAGATCGCCGTCGGCAAGGAATCGACGTACGAGGTCAGCATTGCCAACTCGGGAGAGGTGGCGGCCGACGACCTGGTGGTCTTCGTCTCCTTGCCGGCTTGGGCCGAGGTGTCGGCCACCGAGGCCACCATCGGCAGCGCCCAGGCGGCAGCCGCCGGAGGCGGGGTGATCGTGCAATGGCGGATTGGACACCTGAATGTCAAGGGTAATGAGCGGCTGGTGTTGCGGATCGTCCCGCGACAGAGCAGGCCCTTCGACCTGGCCGTCCGCTGGGAATTCAAACCCATGACCACCCAGGCGGAGATTGAGGTCCAAGAGCCCAAACTCGTGCTGCAACTGGAAGGACCGCACGAGGTCCTCTACGGTAAGAAGGAATCCTATCGGTTGAAGCTCGCCAACACGGGCACGGGAAGCGCCGAGAACGTGACCATCACGCTCATCCCCTTGGGCACCGGCGACAACGTGCCGGCCTCCCATAAGCTGGGCGTCCTGCCGGCGGGAGAGCAGAAGGTCCTCGACGTTGATCTGACTGCCCGGCAGGCCGGTCATCTGACCATCCAAGCCCAGGTCCGCGCCGAGGGAGGCGCTCATGCCGAACTGACCGAAGACGTGGTAGTCCGTCGCGCCGACCTGAAGATCGACGTCGAAGGCCCGGCCATGCAGTTCGTCGGCCAGCCGGCCGCCTACACGGTTCGGGTCCGCAACGCCGGCACCGCCAGTGCCAGGAACTTGCGGTTCTCGGCCAGCTTGCCGACGGCCGCCACAGACGTTTCCGGCATCGACGCCGCCAAGCTCAACCCCACCGGCACTCGCCTGGAGTGGGCCTTGGATGAATTGGCACCGGAAGTCCAGCAGAGTTATGTCATTCGTTGCCGGCTCGGAGCCGCCGGCGCCAACCGCCTGGAGATCCATATCGCGGCCGAAAATGACGTCAGCGCCGTGGCGGTGGCCAATACGCGGGTGGAAGCGGTGGCCGACCTGGTGATGAACGTCAAAGATCCCGCCGGGCCGGTGGCCGTCGGCGCGGAGGCCGTTTACGAGGTGCGGGTCCGCAACCGCGGCACCAAGGAAGCCGACAACGTCGAGGTATTCGCCTACTTCTCGCGCGGCGTCGAGCCCATCTCCGCCGAGGGCGCCGCGAACCAACTCGCCCCCGGCCAGGTGATCTTCCGACCCATTGCCAGCCTGGCCCCCGGGGCCGAGGTGGTGTTGAAGGTGCATGCGCGGGCGGGCGAGGCCGGCAACCACGTCTTCCGCGCTGAAACCCGTTGCCCATCCTTGGGCACCCACCTGATGAGCGAGGCCACCAACCTGTTTTACGGCGACGGCCCAGGCGCGCCCCAAATGGCGGGCGAGGCCACCTCGGCGGCAAGCCGGCCGGGCGGCGTCCGCCCGCAGCCGGCGCCTGCCGCCGATCACCCTTCGCAGGCCGAAGTCACGCCCACCAATGCCCGCAAGTAGGTGGAGCGCGGGCGTCAGGCCCGCTGCGGGCACGGCGGGCGAAACGCCCGCCCTCCGACGCGGCTCCCGAAGCGTGGCCACGTCTACCCGTCGAAACTCTCCATGAACGCCTGGAGGCGGGTCTTGCCCTGCTCTTCGCTATACAAGCGCTGATCGCAGTGGTCGGCCTCCAGGACCAGGGCCTTGATGCCCAGGTCTGAAGCCAGACGCTCTTTGACGTCGATCTGGCCGACGGAATACGGTTTGCAACTTCGGTCGCTGTGCAGTACGGCTCCTTGAACGTCGAACTCCCGCGCCAACTGCTTCATGGTCTCCAGCCGGTTGGCCAGATCGCGATTCAGGTAGACTTCCAGGTAGGCCTTGGCCATGGACGGGATGGGTTCCCCCAGTTGGATGCTGCAACCGGCTTCGGCCCAGGCATTCGAGTAGGTGGCACAAACGAAGTTGAACCCCCGCTCGGCCAGCAGGGCCGACAGTTCACGGACATTGAACCAGATCGGCAGGTTGTCCCACAGTAGGCGGATGCGCTCGCGGGCAATGCCGCCGATGCCCTTGGCCACGCGATCTCTCAACTCGTCCAAGAGGTGCCGGTAATAGGCGTTGCACTTGTCTGTGCCGCGCATGGTGACGATCGGGGCGATGTGGAAAAAGGTGTCGAAACCGGTCCAGGGTGAGGGGTGGGCCCGGCCGGTGGCCAGGCATTCCCGCCAGAGCATGCTCCCTTCCCGCGATCGCGCTAATACCTCGACGAGTTGTTGGCGGTCGAGCTTGCGCCCGGCGATACCCTCGGCGACGGCGATCATCTCCTCAAGCTGATCGACCACGTATTGGAGGTGGTGCTCAGGGGAGGCGTGGTAGATGAACGGAGTGTCGACCAGCACCAAGGGCGCCTTGAGGTAGTCGGCCAGGTTCCGGTACCAGTGGAGGACCGTCTGGCAGATATTGGTCGAGCAACACAACAGGTCCGGCTTGGGGAGCCGCCCGACCGGGGTGGCTTGCTTGAGCACATTGCCGAGGTCCGTCCGGGCATAGCTGCACAGGTCCAGCGAAAAACCTTCCTGTTCGGCGGCTGCCGAAATCTTGGGGACGAGTTTTCGGGCGCCACACAGGGCCGCATGGTTTTCGGGGTAAATGATGAAATAGCCAAGCTGTTCGAGCGGCTCGAAGGGAAAACCGCTGGTCACCCAGGCCACCGGAACCGCCCCGTCCGCATACCGGCCCCGCAAATAATAAGAGGTCATCAGGGCCTTCAGCGCACGAGCGCTTTCCAGGGGCGGGCCGAAGAGCCCGCTCGTCGGGCGCTTGGGGTGTTTGGTCTTTCGGGCGGCCTGCCACTGGTCGAGTTTGGTCAGAAACGGAGCGGCCACTCGCCCGGCCAGTTCATATTGCACGCGGCGGCTAATCATGCCTGACTCCCGTGGTTTGACGCCATTTCCACGAAGGCCTCCAGCCGGGTGACGGTCTGGCCGGACAGCTCGCTTTCCAGCCCGCTTTCCAGCACGAGCACCGGAATGTTCAACTCCGCCAGTCGCCTTTTTAATAGCGGGATGTCGAACAATTCTGGTTCGCAGAACTTGATGGGATGAAAGATCACCCCTTTCACGCCGCGAGCGGCGGCCAGCCGGCTCAAGTGTTCGCGTCGGCCGTCGATACTCGAAGCGCGGGTCGAGCAAGGCGGGGCGGCAAAATAGGTTTCCACCAGGGCCGCGAAAGGATCGCTGGGCGGCGGGTCGGCATGGGGCAGAATCCGCCGGCCGATGGCGGCGTAGTCGTCGGCCGCCACATAGGCCCCGGCGTCATCGAGGTTCTTCAACAAACTCATCGGCTCCGGCACGATCCCGCTCAGTAGCAAGGGGAGTCCCTTCTGGACGACCGTGTCCGACAGCCGGGCATCCATCCTTTTCAACTCCTCGAAGAAATCTTCCGGCCAAAGGTACTCGCCCTTCCGTAGGGTTGTGTAGAGGGTGAAATCATCCACATCCAGATACGCTCGCCTAGCCAGCAGTTTGGCGGCCAGCGTGTCGATCTGTCGGTGAAGCTCCAGGGCCCAACGCAGGCGGTTTGGGTCGAGCGACTGCCCGGCAAATGCTTCCAGGTTCTTGACGAAGCCGCGGATCTCCTGATTGAGGTAGGCCAGCGTGCTCGCCCGGCGAGGACCGCGGGGATGGATAAAGTGGATCACCGGCTTGGCCCAGCCGCCGAAGTCCGGCAGGACGCTGGCCAGCCCCTGGATTGAGTCGCAGGTATGCGGACAGAGGAGCCCGTCCGCCAGCTCCGCGCTTCTTCCGGCCAGGAAGGCCAGCGCGTTGCGGACGATCGGGCAGACGTAGGTCTGGATGCGGCCCGCCTCGGCGCTACGCGGCGGTCCCGGCGGCCCCCATACCTCCGCCGCGCAGATGTTCAAGGCGGTCAGCACCGGCTTGGGGTAGAAGATCGGCAGGCAGGCCATCAGTTTTCGGCCCTGCTGAGACTTCTGCGACTCAAGGTAGGCGCTTCGCATGACGACGACAAGTGCCTCTGGGGGTAGCCCGGTTTTTCGCCGCCGATGCGGCGATCGACGTTGGCCGGCCGCAAAAAGGCGTGCCCATTGGTCCGACTATTATATTACCGCAGCCGCTGCCTGTCCCTCCCGGCCAGCATGGGCAACTGAACCCGCTTCAGGCCCACGGTCGGCTAGCGCTGCCTTTACCAGATCTTCGCTCTCACCCTGCCCGCTCGGTACATTCCATCTCCCGGTCTTACTCCCCAGGCTTGGTAAAACGGCGGGAAATCGGAGAGTGGTCCGTTGCACCGGTACTGGTTGGGTGCGTGGGGATCGACGATGATCCTTTGGCGCAAAGCCTCAGGCCGGTCGTTCTCACGCCACATCTGTGCCCATGCGAGAAAGAACCTCTGCTCCGGCGTGAAACCGTCGATTTTCGGCGGTCGGGGCTTGCCTTTCAATGTGCTCTCGAAAGCCTGGTACGAGATTGAGACGCCGCCGAGGTCCGCGATGTTCTCTCCCTCGGTGAGTTTTCCGTTGACATGCAGCGAATCGAGCACCGTATACGAGTTGAACTGAGCGACCAGAACTTCGGCCTTCTTCTTGAAATTCTCGGCGTCCTGCCTGGTCCACCAGTTCTTCAAATTGCCCTTCGCATCGAACTGCCTTCCCTGATCGTCGAAGCCATGCGTCATCTCGTGTCCGATGACCGCACCCATCCCGCCGTAGTTCACCGCATCGTCGTCGGCCGGGTTGAAGAATGGCGGCTGCAGTATTCCGGCCGGGAAGACGATCTCGTTCATCGACGGATCGTAGTACGCGTTCACCGTCGGCGGGCTCATTTCCCATTCAGTACGATCGACCGGTTTGCCGACTTTCCCGATCTCAAAATTGAAGTCGAACTCATTCGCGCGCATTACGTTCGCAACGTAAGATCCGCGGTCGATATCGAGACCCTCGTAGCTCCGCCACTTGTCGGGATAGCCGATCTTGTTGACCATTGCCTTCAGCTTGATCAAGGCCTGCTTCTTGGTCGCCGGGCTCATCCAGTCGAGGTTCCCGATCCTTTCCGCGAAGGCCGACTGAAGATTGTGTACCATGACCTCGGCACGTTCTTTTGCCCGCGGCGAGAAGTATTTGGCAACATATAGTTTCCCCAGCGAGAAACCGATCGAGCGGTCGACCCTCTGGAGCACCCGCTTCCATCTTGGCTGCAGCTTCTTGGCGCCGGTAAGCACCGTTCCATAGAAGCGGAAGTTCTCGTCCACGAATGTCCGGCTCAGATACGGCGCCATGCTGTTCATGAGATGCCACCGCAGGTAGACCTTCCAATCCTTCAGCGGAATCTCCCTCAAGAGCGTGCCCACCTCTTTCATGAATTTGGGCTGTGCGACGTTGATCTCC
>JAJYGU010000132.1 GCA_021784975.1 Planctomycetota bacterium | reverse complement strand
GACATCTTCCGCCTCCTCTCGCGACAGCCAAAACAGGCACGCCACCCCCACGGTCCCCGGCTGCCTCTCAGACCACCCTGCTGCCTCGTGCTCATGACGTGCCTACGTCGACAACACCTCGCGATCGTCCTGATCCACGAACGCATGATTGCGCCAGAGCCGAGTCGCAACCGTGCTCGAGACCGAGCCGAATAAGAGAATCGCAAACCTCCTATCTGGCCAGGCGCCGAGCAGGTTTGCACTCAGGCACTACAAATAGGTTGCCGCCGCTAATCGAATCTTTTGTTTGAAGCAGCAACCGCTCGGGCTGCCCGGAGGCCCGATTGGTCAGTTGAGCGGGCAACTCAGATCATCATCCGCCCGGTCAAGAAGTATGTTCGGGCGGGGCGACACGGGTGGACTCGTCGCCGAACCGCCGGGTAAGCCGCTCGCGGAGCATCAGCCGCGCCCTTAGCAGCCGGACTTTGACCGCCTCGGGGCTGATTGCCAGAATGTCGGCGGTCTCTCGGGTTGAAAACTCCTCGATGTCGCGGAGCACAAACACCAGGCGGTATTTTTCGTCCAGTTCGGCCAGGGCCTCATCCACGTAGCGCCGGGTCTCTCGCCGCTGGGCAATCTCTTCGGGGGCATCCCGCCAGACGGCGATGAACTCGGGATGCGGAATCCCGTCGTAACCGTCCTCAAGCTGGCCGTCGTCGAGGGACGGGCCGGCCCGGACTGCCCGTTTTCGCAGCAAAGCCAAGGCATGGTTGGTCGCAATCCGCAGCAGCCAAGTGCGGAACCGCGACTGCTCCCGGAACTCGCCCAGGTGCTCGATCACGCTCACGAAAGTCTGTTGGACGACCTCTTCGGCGTCTTGGTGCTGCTGGACGATTCGACGGGCGATGGTGAACACTTGCCGCTCATATTTCAGCAGCAACGACTCCATGGCGGCAAAGTCGCCGCCCTTGGCCTGCTCGACCAACGGCTGGTCGGCGTCAGCCTTGCCCTTCCACCGCTCGCGGAGCAAGCGGCCCAAGCGGGCGTGCAGCGTGGCGGGCAGCTCGAACTGCTCTTCGGCCTTATAGAGCCGGATCGTCTGCCGGACATTGTCGATGACGATCTGGCAGGGATTGCAGTCCTTGAGGTGCTCCTGGAAGGGATCGCAGATGGCCGGATCCAGTTCGCCGTCTACGTACTCGTTCAGAGCAGCCAGCAGTTCTTCACATTTCATCGTGTAGCTATTCTAGCCATTGGGACCGCAAGGGGACAGGAGCCATTTTCGCCGACGGCGGTCTCCGGCCGTGTTTGTTTCCAAGCCGGCAAAAACGGGGACTGTCCCGATTCTTGTGGCGACCATGCTTCGCATGGTGGCCGGCCACAAAAATGGGACTGCCCCCTTCTGCGCACCCATTGGCATGCCGGCGGCTACAAATCGAGCATGCTCTTCAACCGTGTCTTGCTGGTCAGGCCTTGCTGGCGGGCAACCACCCGACCGTTCTTGAAGACCATCAGATTCGGAATCGACTGCACTCCGTAGCGAGCGGCCAATTCCGGACTGTCTTCGATATTGATCTTCACCACCTTGGCCTGGGGGCTTTCCGCGGCCACCTCCTCCAGGGTGGGGGCCAATCGCTTGCACGGGCCACACCAGCTCGCATAGAAATCGACCAGCACCGGCACATCGGATCGCAGAACTTCCTGCTCGAATGTTGCCCCGTTGGCGTGAAGCACGTTTCGTGCCGTCGCCCGGTCTATGGAACTGGATTGGTTCCAGGGGAGGCTCAAGCGCGGTCCCGGCGTCGATGGAGCGGTGGGCGACGCGTAGGGTGAGACCGGATCTTGGCGAATCATTCCCGTCGACGCATAGGAGGACTGCGGCCGCGAGCCCCATGCCTTAGCCATTGGCGCCTGGGCGATCGCCTCGGCGGGCGCCGGCGGTGGCTGGAGGGCGGGGCCCGACAGGTCGGAACGGGCCCGCCCCTCCGCCTGCGGCCGCAGGGACCTATAAGGTGGCGAGTAGGAGCCCTGGGCGGAATTGGCGGCGGTCGTGGCTCCTTGAGCAGACGCCGAAGCAACCGCCGTTGCCGATTGCCCGGTCGGCTGGCTCCGAGCCGCCACCGGCGTCTGCCAGGCTCTCAGCCAGGCGGGACGGCCATCTCGCCCACAACGGTCCGAAGCGCATCCAAAAAACGGCACTATCCCCAAGAGCACCGAGAGACAGATCATCTCCATCTGATCTCGGCGCCGCAGCGTCGCTTGAGTCATGGCTTATTCTTCCGTGAAGTCGCAAGGCATCCGGTTCCACGTGCCGGGGACTGGCTCATTTTTCTCGGCCCGGTTCGTCATCTCCTGCAAACGCCGGCCGCCGACCGAAGGTTGGTGGTGCCGAAAAAAAATGTGCCTGTCCTCTTGAGCACGGGCGACAGGCCACTATCTCTTCCCGACCACGCAAGGCTTCAGCCCGGCATGCCCCAACACCCAGACCATGGGGCACCAATTGGTAAAGGCCGACTGAAACAGGTTCAAGCCGGCAAACGCCGTCAGCCCGAGCCAATACGGACTGTGCAGCCACGCCAACAAGAGGCTGGAAAGCACTACCAGGCCCGCAATCAAACGTAATCCACGTTCAATGGTCATTACTGGTCCCCTAATTGGTCAACAGCGCCCGCAGTTGGCGCTTGCTCGCCAGGCCCACGAGTTGATCGGTCACCTCCCCATTCTTGAAGACTTTGAGGCTGGGAATCGCCTCGACGCCGTATTCGGCGGCCAGGGCCGGGCTGTGGTCCACGTTGACCTTGACGATCCGGGCGTTGGGGACTTCGGCGGCCAGTTCTTCCAGCACCGGCCCCATCCGCTGGCAGGGCCCGCACCAATCGGCGTAGAAGTCGACCAGCACCGGCACCTGGGCGTCCAGCACCAGGTTGCGGAAGTTGGCCTCAGTGGCATGTTGAATTTGTGCTTTGGCATGAGCGATCGACATGTTCTCTTCTCCAGATGTCGTTATTGAGGCGGGCCGACGAGTCCCGAAGTAGCAGCCGGGCGTTGACTTGCAGACCACCAGCACGGCGGCGGCCAACAGCAATCCGGCGACCGCCAGCGCCGGCCCTCTTGAAGCGGATGGAAACCGCATGACGACTCTCTTTCGGTTCGCGGCTGCGGGTTCGACGCATCTATTCAGACTGACGCGCCACCGCCACCAATAGTTACAGCCATAGTGCCACTTCGCTTTATTGTAACCCACCGGCTAGCCCGCGCATCTAGCGGAGTAAGTGATTTTCTGCGCAGGACCGGCGCCAGACCGGTGAACCACGGTGGACACTTTGGCATGTGGTTGCGAGTAACCTTGCTGTTGGCGGCCGCCGCCCCGATCGCCGGATTGACGTTGGCCCTGGTTCCCGGCAAACCCGTGCCGGTGGACACCCCCTGGAAGCACGTGCCGCAGCCAGCCCCGCATGTCGACCACAGCCAGTTGATTACCGGGCCGTTGGAAAGCGGGCCGGCGGTCACACGCGCGTGTCTGAAGTGCCATCCCAACGCCGCTCGCCAGGTGATGCAGACCAGCCACTGGACCTGGGCTGGAGAGAAAGTCAAGCTGCCCGGCTCCAACCAAGTCGTACAGGTTGGCAAGGCGAACCTCGTCAATAACTTCTGCATCCACGCCGGAGCCAACATCGAGAAGTGCTCCGCCTGCCATGCCGGCTACGGTTGGCACGACACGAGCTTCGATTTCACCAGCCCGAAGAGCGAGGAGAATGTCGACTGCCTGGTGTGCCATGAGCAGACGGGCAGTTACCAGAAGGGCAACGCCGGAATGCCCGAGAAAGGCGTGGACCTCGTAGCGGTAGCCAAGAGCGTCGCTCGGCCGACCCGCAAGAACTGCGGCGACTGCCACTTCCGCGGCGGCGGCGGCGACGCCGTCAAACACGGCGACCTGGACGGCTCGATGTACTTCCCCAAGGAGCGGATCGACGTTCACATGGGCGAGGCGGGGTTCCAGTGCGTCGACTGTCACCAGACGCACGATCATCGCATTCCGGGCTGCAGTATGTCGGTAGGCACCGGAGCAGGGCGCCGGGTGAGTTGCACCGACTGCCACCACGAAAAGCCGCACGGCGACCAGCGCCTCGACGCCCATACTGCCAAGGTGGCTTGTCAGACCTGCCATATCCCGCGAATGGCCATCGACGTGCCGACCAAAATGTATTGGGACTGGTCCCAAGCCGGACAAAACGGCCGCAAGGAGGACCCGCACGAGTACCTGAAGATCAAAGGCAGCTTCAAGTACGCCCAGAACCTGCGGCCCGAATACTACTGGTACAACGGCAACGCCTACCGCTACTTGACCGGCCAACACATCAACCCAAGCCAAGTGGTGTTGATCAACAAGCCGCTCGGCGGGCCCCGTGATCCCGAGGCCAAGATCTGGCCCTTCAAAGTGCACCGCGGCAGGCAAATCTACGATACGGTGAACAACTATCTGCTGACGCCCAGAACTTGGGGGCCGGGCGGCTACTGGACCGACTTCGATTGGGACGAGGCCTGCCGGCTGGGCGTCGAAACCAGCGGCTTGAAGTACAGCGGCCACTACGGCTGGGTGGAAACCGCCATGTATTGGCCGCTGTCGCACATGGTCCAGCCTAAGGAAAAGGCCCTGCAGTGCGTCGATTGCCACGGCGATCGCGGCGTCTTGAACTGGCGCCAACTGGGCTACGAAGGCGATCCGGCCTTCCGCGGCGTCGCCTATCGCTCGCAACGGGTCGGCGGTGGCGGCCCGGAGGGAAGCCGATGATGCCGCTCCGCTGCGCAATCGCCTTCTGGTCCGTATCGCTGGCCGCCGGCGCTACCGCACTGGCTGGACATCCGCCCATCACCCTCCGCGATCAGCAGGGCAAGAATGTCCTCGATTCAGCCCGGCCGATCTCGACTGTGCAGAGCTGCGGCCGCTGCCATGATACCCGCTACATCGCCACCCACTCCTACCATGTTGCTTTGGGGAGTGACGAGACCGCCGCGCCGGGCGCGATCCCCAGCGGCAGGGCATGGGACTGGAGCCCCGGTCCCTTGGGCCGTTGGGATCCGCTCACCTATCGCTATCTCGCTCCGCCCGGCGACGCTCGGCATGACCGCGACCTTGCAGAATGGGTCTCCACCTATCCTCGACACGTCGGCGGCGGGCCGGCCCAGTGCATCGGTCTCCCAAAAGCCGATGGCGTCGAGATGAACTGCTTCCTCTGTCACACGCCTAAGCCCGACAATGAAACCCGGCTCAAAGAGCTCCAACAAGGCCGATTCGACTGGGCCAACACCGCGACCCTGGCCTCGACCGGACTGATTCGGCCTGTGCAAGGAGGCTGGGCCTACCAACGCCAGTCGTTCATGGCCGACGGAAGTTTGCAAGCCTCCCGGCTCGGCATTCGAGAGGCGAGGAGCGAAAACTGCGGGCTGTGTCACGGCCTGACGGACCGCGGCGAGCAGCCGCTACGGCTCGACCTGTCGTTGCGGCAATGGTCGACGGCCACCGAAGGGCAGGTCTTTTCGCCGCAGCGGATCTGCGAGTCGGCCGTCAACCTCCGCGACAAAGAGCACCTGACCCGCGCCTGGGACGTACACGCCGAGCGGCTGTTGGAATGTGCGAGCTGCCACTTTTCGATCAACAATCCCGCCTTTTCCGAACCGAAGCTGGGGCATCTCAAGTTTGAGCCGCGGCGGCTGGCGCCGGGTCAGTACCTTGAACAGCCCAGCCACCAGTTCGCCAGGGGCCACACCTCGCCGGGCGGGCTGGGCCATGATTTCGACGGCACCATGCGGCGCTGCGAAGACTGCCACACGGTGGCTGGCACACACGATTGGCTGCCCTATCGGCAGTCGCATTTCGCGCGACTGAGTTGCGAGGCGTGCCATATTTCGCAAGTCTATGCGCCGGCGGTCCGCCAGGTCGATTGGACCCTGCTGACGCCGTCCGGACAGCCGCGGATCGAATGGCGGGGGATCGAGGGCGATCCGGCCGATCCGACGGCGGAGGTCACCGGGTTTCGCCCCGTTTTGTTGCCGGTGCAGGGACTCGACGGCCGCAGCCGGCTCGTGCCCCACAATCTCATAGCCGCCTGGTATTGGGTCGAGGGAGGACAGTCGCCGCGTCCGGTGCGGCTGGCGGACCTCAAGGCGGCGCTGTTCCAAGATGGAAAGTATTATCCCGACGTTGCTCATGCGTTGGCCATCGGCCGGGCCGTGCTCGACACGCCGGACAAGGTAGAAGCGGTTCGCCGCCGGCTGAAGGCCGTGGGCGTTGTCGATCCGCAGATCGAGGCCGACGTCGAGCCTCACGCCTTGCACCATGGCGTCGGTCCGGCAAAATGGGCCATTCGCCAGTGTGAGACCTGTCATGCGGCCGACTCGCGGCTGAGCCAACCATTCAAGCTCGCCTCGTATATGCCCGGCGGCGTATTGCCCAAAGCGGTGGGCGGGAGCGAGCTCAGCGGCGACCTGCAAAGCGCCGACAGAGGATTGACCTATCGGCCGAGCACGCGGCAAGCCGCGCTTTACGTTCTGGGCCACAACCGCTGGCCGTGGGTCAACGCCTTGGGCGGTTTCTCGCTTCTGGCGGTAGTCGTGGGGGTCGTGCTCCACGCCGGTCTGCGAATTCGCGTGGCCCAGCAGAGAAAAAAGCGCGGTAGCCCGCCCAGTCACTCTGCAAGCCGCTCGCCGCGGCTGCCGCCCCCGCCGACGGGAAACGGAAGCCAGTCTGCCTCCACTCCTCCGCCCGCGGAGTCCTCCTAAACATGAGCACGGTACGCCACCAGCTTTATTCCCCGTACGAACGCCTGTGGCACTGGTTCCAGGCGGTCACGATCACCTTGATGATCGCCACCGGCCTGGCGATTCACGCGCCCGGCCATTTTGCTTGGCCTTCCTTCGCCGCGGCGGTTCGGGCCCACAATGTGCTCGGCTTTCTGCTGATCGCCAACGCCTTTCTGGGCATGTTCTACTACGTCACCACCGGCACAATCCGGCAGTACCTGCCCAAGCCCAATGAGTTTCTTTCACTGGCCGCCCGGCAGGCGTGGTTCTATCTCAGCGGCATCTTTCGCGGCGAGCCGCATCCGCTGAAAAAGGTGCCGCAACGAAGGCTCAATCCGCTTCAACAAGTCACCTACCTGATCACCCTGAACGTCCTGCTGCCGCTGCAACTGGTCACCGGACTGATGATGTGGGGCGCGCAGCGCTGGCCGGAGATGCTCCAGGCGACCGGCGGGCTGGCGGTCTTGTGCCTGATTCATACGCTGGGGGCGTGGCTCTTCGGCTCGTTCGTGGTGATACACGTCTACCTGACCACTACCGGACACACGCCGTTGGCCAACCTCAAGGCCATGCTGCTGGGCTACGAAGACGTTTCGATTGAGGAGATTGAGCAGAAGGTGGACTGTCCGGATTTTTGCGGCTCCGACTTTTGCCGTGACCACGCTCCGTGCGGTGCCCGGCCACAAAGATCGAACTGCCCTCTTTTCCGTCCTGCCGGAGACCACCTATGAAACTCCCTCCTGAGCCTTCCCGCTATTGGAATCCCTACGCCGCCGGCATCGCGCTGGGGATCGTGCTGTTTGGGGCGCTGTTCGTGACCGGCAGCGGGCTGGGGGCCTCGGGCGGCTTCGCCCGCGTGATGGTCTTCCTCGAAGCTTGTGTCGCTCCGGCCCATGTGGACCGCAATCCGCACCTAGCCCCGATGGCCGGCGGCCAGAACCATCCGCTCGATCACCACATGGTCTGGATGGTTCTGGGCGTGGTTCTGGGCGGCTTCGTCTCGGGGCTGCTGGCCGGACGCGTCAAGCTTCAGACCTGCAAAGGCCCACGGATTAGCAACACCACTCGCTGGGCCTTGGCATTCATCGGCGGTGGACTGATGGGCTACGGCGCCGGCATGGCCCGCGGCTGCACCTCCGGCCAGGCACTCTCCGGTGGAGCGGTGCTCTCGGTCGGGAGCTGGGCCTTCATGATGATGGTCTTCGCCGGCGGCTATCTGTTTGCTTATCCGCTTCGCAAGGCGTGGAATTGAAGGGGAGGCCCAGGCATGGCGCCGTTTACGTTCACACCTTGGACCAGCGCGATGATCACGGTGATCATCGGCTTTTTCTTCGGCTTTGTCCTGGAGCGGGCTGGGTTCGGAATCTCCCGCAATCTGGCGGCCCAGTTCTATTTCTACGACATGCGGGTGCTGAAGGTCATGTTCACGGCCATCGTCACCGCGATGCTCTTGATTTTCTTGGCTTCGGCGCTCGGCTTCGTCGATTTCAGCCGCGTCTGGGTGCCGCCGACCTACCTGGGTCCGGCCGTGGTGGGCGGATTCCTCCTCGGCGTGGGATTTATTATCGGCGGATACTGCCCGGGGACCTCGCTGGTGGCGGCGGCCACGTTCAAGCTGGACGGGATCGTATACGTCGGCGGCGTGTTGTTCGGCCTGTTGATGTTCGGCGAAACTGCTCCGGCCTTCTGGGGATTCTTCAATCACGCCGGCAGCCTCGGGCGGCTGACGCTTTACGACTTGTTGGGCGTCGACGCCGGGGTGGTGGTGCTGGGCGTGGTCCTCATGGCGATCGGGGCCTTCGGCTTCGCCGAGATCATGGAACGCATTTTCGCCCAGCCGCACGGGCCGGGGACTGGCTCATTTTTCAGCCCGTCTCGCCCAGAGCCTTCCATACGCCTGAAGGCTGAAAAATGTGCCTGTCCCCTTACCGCACTGTGGGTCAAGTACTTCCGCCGCGCGGCGGTCGCCACGGCTCTGACGATTGCCGTTGCCACCCTGCTGATCGGCCAGCCCAGCGCGGAGCGCAAGATCGCCTGGGCGAGCAAGGGGCTCGACCAGTCGATACAAGAGCGGAAGATCCACATCGATCCGGCGGAATTGCTCGGCCTGATGCACAACAATCAGGCCCGGCTCGTGATGGCCGACGTGCGACGCCCCTCCGATTTCAATCTGTTCCACCTGCTCGATGCCCAGAATGTGAATCTGCGGGAGCTGGACTCCGGCTGGGCCACGAACCTGCCGCCGGCAGCGATTGTCATTGTCATGTCCAACGACGAGCGGGCGGCCAATGAGGCTTGGAAGCACCTGGCGGTGCAACTGAATCCCGATCCGCAACTGCCGGTGGCCGACAAGAGCCGCGTGTACGTCTTGGCCGGCGGGGTGAATCGTTGGCTAGACATATATCAACGGGGTCAGGCCGATTCGCCCGGCCCGGAAACGGCCGCCACCGGCGACGACACCTGCCGCCATCGGTTTGCCACCGCGCTGGGCAGCCGGATTGCCTGCGCGCGCCCCACGATAGAAAAGGCGCCACGGCGGACGTTCGTGGCCAAAGTCCGGGCGGTAATCCCGACACACCATGCCGCCGGCGGCTGCGGATAGGGCTGGAGGGCTATTCCGGAATATTCACCGCGGAAGACGACGAGGACGCCGAGGGAAGAAGGCAAAATGAAGAATGCAGAGTGCAAAGTGCAAAATCGAAGCTGGGACGGCTACCTTCCGCCCTCCGCCTTCATCCCTGATTCCTCTGCGTCCTTTGCGTCCTCCGCGGTTCCATGAATGATCTGGGCAGTGAAAAGGAGTGGCCATGCTCGTACTCACCCAAAAAGCCGACGACAAGATCCACATCGGCAACGACATCACCGTGACCATCCTGCGGGTGAAAGGTCGGGCAGTGAAGGTCGGCATTGAGGCCCCCACCGAGGTCCAAGTGCTCCGCCACACCCTGGTCACCGCCCGCTCCCTGGTGCTCGACCGCCACCTCCCCGAACCGCCGCCAGCCACCAGGCCGCAGCCGGCTCGCAAGCCAAGATAGACACCCACAGTGAGCCGAGGCGTCCGCGCGACAAAGAATCGGGCTCAATACAGAGAAACGTCGATCGGGTGGCCGTCGGCCCGTTCGATCAGGTAACGCAATGTCATTGGCTTGATTCGCGTAGTGAGTTGGTGTCCCGCTCCGTCGCAGAACGCGGTGTTAAAGCGGCCGCCGTACAGTTTTCCAAGACCTTTCATGGGGTTCTTGGGGTCGTACTGCCAATCGTCCGGCTTGGTCCAGATCACCGCCTGGTCGTCGTCCACCTCGAGCACCATGATGGTCTGCGAGGTCCCGTCGGTAATCTCCTTAATGGGATCAGTAGCCCGGCCGGCGGTGAAGGCCGCCCCGTTTCCGACCGGCAGCAGATAGTTAGTGCGTCCTTTCTCTCTGTTCCGAGACATGGGACAGCAATAGACCGCCGGCATCTTATCGATCAGCACGCGGTTGCGCGGGCTGTTCCAAGGCTCGTCGAGGTGGAACTGACGGTAGAGCTTCATCTCGTCCAGATAGGGCAGGATGTGTACCCGCCAACTCAACAACGGCCTGCCATCGGCGGCATAGTTGGCCGGTGCGGGAAAGTGTTTGTGTTTCTCCCAGTAGTTCCACATCCCCAAGGCAATGCGTTTCAGGTTCGCGATCGACTGGTCGCCTGCGGCGTCTCTTTTGGCATCCATCATCGCCCGCGCGGCCAGATCGGCCAACACCGTACCGACCGCTTGCTGATTCTCACCGAGGTGCGCCACCAGCCGGTTGCCTTCCACATGCGGCACGATCGCGGCCGCCAGCTCATGGTAGTTCGGCACGAGGGCCCGGACTTCCTCGCGTTGACCGGCGAGTTTGACCAGGTCGGCCAATTTGGCTCGCAGCGCATCGGCTGCCGCGGCATTTTCGGACTGGATCGTCAGCCGGAGGTTCATCTGCGGAGGCAGATCGACCGCCAAGGCCGCCCAGACGATTCCGTGGGTCAGCACGCTGGTCGGGCCGCCGCCCAGCGCTTGCGGCAACTGCGGCGTCAGTTCTTCCACTGCCCGCCGAGTTGCCGCGGGCGGAATCAGGGCCACCTGGACGGTGGCCTCGCCGGCCGCCTCGAAGGCCGCTTTCAGTTCGGGCCGTTCGACGGGCTGAAAGGCGCGGGGCTTCCACTCCGTCAGGCTGACAACGATTGCCCCCACGACCCGCCGAATTGGCGTATCGTCGGAGAGTTGCAGGGCTTCGCGAATAGCCTGCTCTGTCGTTTCGGTGGGCGCGGGGATGATCAGCGAGATACGGTCTTTCCATTTGCGGTCCGGACTGTTGAGCGAGACCACCAGATACGCTTCGTTACACCCAACCTGGTGCAGAGATCCCGACAATCCGGCAACGTCTGCCCTTTTCTCGGGCAATCTGCCGGGCAAGACCGCGATCGCCTGGCCAATCGCATCGAGCGATTTCGGCGCGACGCGGGCAAGGTCCAAATGCGCGACAGCCACCGTTTCCTCTTCGACGAATGGGGCGACCGCTTGAATGTGGGCCGCCACGTCGGCTTGCTGCCCGGCATGCGTCAGGCCAGCCGCCATCCATGTCAACGCTGTGGCAACCGCGATGCTCACGACTCTCATGGCGATTTCTCCTTCTGGGCAAGGTGGATTTGGTAGCAAAGACCGTACGGGCTGGCGTAACGCGGATCGGGCGATTCCAGAATCGCGGTGTCCCCCTCGCGGTGATATAGGAACGCCGCGCCACGCCACGGGTCCTCGGGAATCGGCACCTCGGTGATGTCTTCCAGTTTGGCGGGCAACTGGGCGTGGTGGGTCGCCCCGTAGATGCGAATGGCCTCCAAAATCTGGAGGGCGGCCAGGTTACGTTCCACCTTTGCCTGGGCGGACATGACCGCCCGAACCGCAGGCGCGAAGCTCTCCGCCACCGGCACGATTTCCCGGCCGGATCGGAAGCTTTCCAGATTCTGCTGTTCTGCCTGTGCCAGTCCCTTGCGGCCCTGCGAATAGGGAATGAGTGCCCATTTCAGCGTGTTGTCGCACAGTTCATCATAGGTGTGCATGGTGTAGAGGAGCACTACCTGGGCGACCGGCATAGCCTCTACGTCGGCTGCGGAGCGGCCGTGGGCGATCAGGAAACGCTTTGCCCGAGGATAGCCGGCAGCCAGCGCGGCCGTGATCTCGAAAGGAACAGTCCTCGACTTCGCCGCATGAGGGCCTTGATGGTATTGTGCG
>JAJYGU010000479.1 GCA_021784975.1 Planctomycetota bacterium | reverse complement strand
GAATGTCCGGCTCAGATACGGCGCCATGCTGTTCATGAGATGCCACCGCAGGTAGACCTTCCAATCCTTCAGCGGAATCTCCCTCAAGAGCGTGCCCACCTCTTTCATGAATTTGGGCTGTGCGACATTGATCTCCTTCACGTCCGCCAGTCTGAAATACTTGAGATAGGTATGCCATGCGAAGCCCGGAGTCAATGAGTCCACCTGGGCGAGGGTCATCATGTTATAGGTTGCCTTGGGATCTCTGGTTTCGACTCTGGTCATGGATGCCTGGGCCAGTCGGTTTTCGATCCTGAGCAGCGTGCTCGCCTCAGAATCGGCAGCGGCGTCGCCGTCCCCCGCCAAGGCGAGCATTTTCTTGGCGTAAGCGTGGTACTCATGGACGATCTTCTTCGAGTGGGGGTCGGTCTTCGTATAATAATCGCGGTCCGGCAGGCTAAGCCCCGCCTGATGAACCCCGGCAATCATCATTTCGCTGTTCTTCAAATCTTGTTGCGAGGTAGCGAGGAAAAGGGCGCCTACGCCCATGCGCTGAAGTTTGGCAACCACGCCTTCAAGCCCTTCCAGGTTGCTGATCCGGTCTATTTCTTTCAGGAGCGGCTCAAGGGGCTTCAGGCCTTCGTCGTCTATTCGGTGTGTGTCCATCCCGCTAGAGTAAAAGTCGCCGACGAGCTGGGCGTCGCTCCCCTTCTTGGCGGACTTCTTCTTCGCCGCCCCGTTGCGATCTTGGTGCAGAATGTCGAGGTTGCGGTCGTAGAGTTCGGTAAAGCTTCCCCATCGGCTGTATTCCGGGGGAATCGGATTTCGCTTGAGCCAGCCGCCGTTCGCATACAGATAGAAATTCAGGGAAGGGGCCACGCGGGCGTCCAGGTTGGCCGGATCGAGCGGCAATGGGGCGTGATTGTCTTTCCCCGACGGTGACGCGCTGTCGGAGGCTCCCGCCGACATGGTTATCGTGAGGACGATGAGAACGAAACGCGAGATCGCACCCTGAAACGTCATGTGACTTTCTTCCTTTTCTGGTTGTCCTGACATTTGTGCGGCAGGAGGCCACGGAGAAGGGACGGTCCCCTTCGGCGTACCCGTTGGTCCGACCATTATATCACCGCCGCCGCCGCCTGTCCCCCATCGGACTTCACGGGCTGCTGAACGCACTTCCGGCTCACGATCGGCAGGGTCGCCGAGAAGATGGGGACTTTGTCGAGCCGAGCGAGCTCAAGTACGATGGTCCCTACTGGAGTTAGAGAATGCCCGAAAGCCGTTCCTTGAGCCCCGTCGAGCGAATCGAGCGGTCGGTTCTGCTGATCCGCAATCAGAAGGTCATGCTCGAATACCTGACGCTCTTGCGCCTGGAAGACATGGAGGGCTACCACAAGCTCTACAACGAGTTGCGGAAAGGGCGCCATCATTGATTTCGATGCGGTTGCGGCGGCCTGGCCCCATCTTTCCCTCTCACCGCAGCGGTTCGCCTTGGGTGATCAAGGTCACACGAACCGTCTCGCCTTGGTTCTTTCCCTGGTCGCAGAAGAATCGGACCGGGTTGCTGCCTTGGCGGAGCATGGGAGTGGGACCCTTCGGGTGGAGCGTGTGTTTCGTGTGGCCGTTGGCATCGAAGACTCGAGCAGCCCCGTTGCCTTGATACTCCAGGTACCAGTCCGGTTCCAGCGTGACCGGGAAGGTAATCGACTCGCCGTTCACGGAAAGGCTTGGGTTGTGGACCGCCAAGGGACTCTCACGGAGCGCCTCCAAGCGGCCGAAGCGTGCATGAACTGCGGCCCCCGGCGCGAGGTTGGTGACAAAGACGTATACCCGCGCGATTGTCGCGTAGTCGATGCTGCGGATCGCCCAGTAGCTGCTGTAAGGGAAGGCAAAATCGAAGACCTCTCCCTTGGCACACTGCGGCATCTTGACATACCGCCAGCCGCTAAAATCCAGCCGCACATAGTAGTCGCGGACCGACCAGCGGCCCGAGTCTTCGAGGACGAAGTGGAGATACGCCCCTGAGCCGTCCCCTTGGACCCAGGTTCCCAGCGCCCGGTGCCGCGACAGGTCCTTCGCCTTGTCCAAAACGACCTCCGCACATCCCCAGCCGGCTGCAGTCCTGCCCTTGTTGGCGGCACGGACCTCGAAGCTGCCGCCCCTGGCCGGCGACTGCTCGGCCGCCGGCTTGAGTTGAAACTCGACGCCCGGCGCCTGACGCGGGCCGCCCAACGGGCCCGCGCCCGTCGTACACAGATTGAGCGGGCCGGGCTTCAACAGCACCACGTTGGCCGCGTCGCCGTACTCGGCCAGCTTTGGCTTCACCCGGATTACTGCCCGCAGCGGCTGGCTGGAATAGTTGTTCTCGGCGGTCCAGGTGTCTTGTCCCCCCTCCAGCCGCGCCAAGGGGGACAGGCACATTTTTCGGCCTTCAGGCGTATCGGTAACAGACAGCGAAGCAGGCCGAAAAATGAGCCAGTCCCCGGCTTGTGCGTGCCCTCCGCCCAGCCGGGCCACGTAGTGTTCCGGGCTGTAAGTAACCGGTCGCACCTGCCAAGCGCCGTCGCCGGCTTGTTCCAGAGTGAACTCCTTTCCCGGCTGGCGAAGCTGCTGCTTGATCCGCTCCGGGAAGTAGCCGGCAAGCTTCAGTTCCTCCCATTTCTTGATCTTGGCGAAGATCTCTTGAGTCCGGCCATTGGCGTCCAGGGCCGGCTTGTTGGTCTCCAGGGACATGGCCGCGCCGTAGGCCAGCGCCTTGCACCAGGCATACTCCATCTCTCGCGGTCCGGTGGCCTCGCCGGCCAGCGAGTGGTTGAAGTAGCCGAACCAGCCAAACTCGAACGGCTGCAAGTCATTCTGGCAAGAGGCCGCCCCAGCCAGGCTGTCACGATCGAAGTGCTCGATGATCCCGGTGTTGACATAGTCGGTGGTGTTGCCTCGGCTGAAGATGTGCCAGGAGTAATTCGAAATCGGCCCGTGGCCGAACATCACCTCTCGCTTCGTGTAGCCGAACAGTTTGGACACCAGGAGATTACACAAGTACCACTCCGGCCCATTCGGCCAGTAGCCCAGGTTTTCCCCAGTGCCGTCGGGGTAGATGTAGTCGAATTGGAACTTGTCCAATGCCCCGGCTTCGTTGCGGGCAACGCGGTCGTAGAGGCCGCCCCGCACGTCCGGCCGGTAGAAGTCGATAAACTCGGAGAAGTTGTCGATGGCCGCCCCGGCCTTGTGGGCAGCGGCCGCCGTGCGGTGGGCGCCGCGGGTGCAACCGCGAAAGCCGAACGGCGGAGATGTCTGGAGGTCGTCGTAGACGATAATCTCGTCGCCGATTCGCAGGTCGCGGCCGTGGAAGCGGGACTTGTCGCTCTTGGCCAGCAGGCCGGCCGGCGAGGTCGTGGTAGGAATGAATTTGTCGGCCGGCTTGATGTCCGCCGCCAGGATCCGCCGCCGGTCGGGATACATCAGGAAACCGTCGGCCGGCACAGGATGCACCAGGGCGTCGTCCTTGCTGACCACCATATCCAGATTGTGCATGCCGAACTTCAGCCCGGCGGCGTGAATCTTGTCGCTGACCGCCTTCAGTCCCGCCGCGCCATGGGGGAAGGATTGCCGATTTACCGGATAGCTTCCGTGCGTGCCGTTCCAGACCCCGTCATAGACCACGATATAGCCGAATCCGCCGGCCCGTGCGTAGCGAATCATCGCGTCTGCGGTAGCCTCCGACAGGTCGACGAACAGGTAGGACTTCATCTGTTCCGGCGATCGGCGCGCCCAGACGCCGCCCAGCGTGGGATGCGGCAGCCCATTTTCCATCTCGATCCGCTCAAGGATGTCGAGCAGCTTGTCGGTCGGGCAGCCCAAGACCGCGAGCTTTGCGCCCTCGAGTCGAACGGATGCGTCGGCGTGCCCGGTGAGCACGGCCGGCTTGCCGGGCGTCGGATAGGAATTGGTCTCGATGTTCAAGGGGACCAGGGCGGCGGCATACTGGTCGTCCCGGCAGCAGG
Organism: Planctomycetota bacterium; assembly: GCA_021784975.1. Taxonomy (GTDB): domain Bacteria; phylum Planctomycetota; class Planctomycetia; order Pirellulales; family Thermoguttaceae; genus JAJYGU01. Next base: position 8,051 of record JAJYGU010000479.1, on the reverse strand, counting down.
TCAGGCTGTGGCCGACGTGTTGCGTCAGGCTCAACGGCAGGCGGGCCAGTTGAATCGAGGAAAGGCTTTGATCGCTCACCGCGACCAGCTCGAGCGTCAAGTAGGTTGGCAGGGCGCGAACGCGGACCTTGGCCTGGACCGCCGAGTCGCCAAACTTCACCAGCAGGCAGTCGTTGGCCAGCTCGACCGCCGTCGCGCCCCGCCATTTTCCGTCTTTCTGGACCGCCATGAAATGTCCCGGAGCGCCGGCGTCCAGGTAATTGTGCCCAGTCCGCCGATCCTGGAAAGCCCTGTTGGTTCCGTCCTTTCCGATCAGGTAGCTCAGATACTCGGTTTGCAGATGGACGCCGTTGGCGTCGGACCCGATGTTGGCCTTGCCCGCCTCGGCCCAAGCGGATGTACAACCGAGCAGCGCCGCCGTCAGCCATAGGGAGAAAGCGACGGCTAAAGCGTGCCCAAGACTCATGGAACGGAGCATGGGAAGTCCCTCTCATAAGAGGCGTGCGGCTTGCAGGCGACCGCGGTCGATCCGCGATTGTCCCGGCCCTGACTTTACCCGAAGGCGGCGCGAATCTCAATGCCCAGGTCGGGCGTGCGAGTGGCGGACGGCGGCCAGGCCGTCACGGTTTACCGGGCCACCGCTAGGGCGACCTGCGTTTCCCGATCTCTTCGAGAAACTTGCGATGCTGCTCCGGCGACAACCAGTTGGAGAGCTGGGCGTGAATGTTCCCGAGGGAGCGGATACATTCCCGACAGACGGGCTCACTGTGGCAGGCCTCAAGCTTGTCTTCCAACGCGAGCCGCAGCCGTTCGACCAGCCATGCCTTGGGATCAAGTTGGCTGTCGGGGCAGATAATACGGCAAGCGACGATGGTGCTCTGACGGCGAAACATCGCCACCGGCACGTTCATTTTACCCATCGGCACAGTCCCCAGAGAAAACGAAATGTCGTCGAACAATACGTACTCGGAGGGCAGGTAGTAAGATTCCATGGCTGGACCTTTGGCAAGATTGGCAACGTCGTCGAGCCTCTAGCCAACGCCCTTTTCTTTCCCTGACGGAAACCGAATCTCGATGACGGTCTGATCGTCTTCCTGCACGGCGGTCTTGGAGTACCTTAACAACTCCTCTCGAATCGCCGATACCTCGACACCGGACCCGGGATAGCCTAGCCGCTTCAGGACGCCGATCAGCCCTTCCACCCCGAGTGGGCGGTGGTCGCCGTTGGCAACCTCCACTACCCCGTCGCTCACCAGCAGGAATCGGTCACCGGAGCGAATCCGCATGCGGGCTTCGTCGTAGGGAGCATCCTCCATGACCCCCAGCGGAACGCCTGCGCCGCTCAAAAGCTCATACTTGCCGTTGGCGTGAATCCAAAGTACGGGCGGGTTGCCTGCCCCCGTGAAAGCGGCCTCCCGGCGGGCGAGATCGACCATGCCGCAGACCCCCGCCGCAAAGGATTCGCCGGGCCGGAAGAGTTGGTTGAGCTCGTGGTTCATCCGGCGGGCAAAACTGGCCGGGCTGGTCAGCAGCGGGTGATACCGGTCCCACAGCCCGCGCAAGTACATGGTGTACAGGGAGGCCGCCAGCCCATGTCCCATCACGTCGGCCAACAAGAAGCAATACTGATCGGCACTGAGTTGCTCAATCGCGTAGTAGTCTCCGCCCACAAGGTCTTGCGGGAAATATTGGGTGGTGAACTTCACCCGGGTATCCTGCGGCAACTCGTGCTGCAGGGCCACCGTCTGGATCGCGCAGGCATTGGCCAGCTCTTGGTAAGCCTGAGAAATGTCGCGAAACACCTGGACGCCGCCGATGATCTCCCACTTGTTCCTTCGCAAGGGGGCGAAGGTGGCTTGCACCGGGATCCGCCGCCTGTCCTTCGTCTTGATGAACAACAGCGGGCATTCGCTGCCGAGGCCAGTGGTCATGGCCCGCTGCAATGGACAAAGCTCTGGGGTGCAAAGGGAGCGATTATTCTTATCGGTGGGGCAGAAGACTCCGGCAAAGCATGAATACCCCACGATGTCTTTCGATCGCCAGTTGGTGATCCGTTCGGCGGCCTCATTCCAGTAGACGATGCGCCGGTCAAGGTCGGTGACACAGACTCCGTTGTCCATGGACTCGGTGATGAGCCGATCATCGATGACGAAGGAACTGCCCATGCTCGCACCTCCAAGTAGGGGTGCTTGCAATCTTCTTGCCGGCGGCTGGCGACGATGATTGGAATCCTGGATGATCCCGACGGCGGCCTTGGTGGCCAGATACTCCTGCCCTAAAAGACTAGGCGTAGAATCGTGCCAGATTGGGACACAAAAAATCCGCGGAGGCGGCCATTTTTGGTCAGAAATCACATCCCCTGGCGCGTAATCGCTTACGCAGATAGGGGTTACGTAGCTACGGACGCAACACCCACTGGACACGGAGAAATCAAGGGATGAGGGCGGACGGCGGGGTCCAAGGGGGACAGTCCCATTTTTGTGGCGTCCTGCCACAAAAATCGGGACAGTCCCCTTCCGCCCTCCGCCCCCCAACTTCCCCATTTTCAGCGGGGCTAATCCTCGAGAGGTACATTCTCCATGACCTGCTCGGCTTCGGCACGAAAACGAGCGTAACTCTCGTCGAACGGGTGGTTCTTGTCGATCCAGGCCGCTGCTTTCTGGTACCAGCTTCGCGACTGTTGGCAATGCCCAAGCCGCCGATGGATCATCGCCAATCCCAGCCAAATCCGTGCTTCACCTCCTTTGGAGAGCTTCATGGCAGTCTCGACGGCATCAAGTGCCGCGACCGCATCGCCCGAGCGGTAGTAGGCCAAGCCCAAGATCGCCCAACAGAGCGGATCTTGTGGCCGGCGGTGGACTAGCGGTTGAAGCAATTGGACCGCCCGGACTGGGTCGCGGAACTGGAGCAGAGGGCAAGTTACCAGGAACTGGGCGAAGGCGAACTGAAACCCCAATTCCTCCCGTTGGGTGGCCGGGGCGGCTTCGAAGTCCGCGAGTACCGTCCGGCACACTCCGGCGGCTTCGGCGGACCGCCCATTGGCATCCAGGAATGCCGCCAAGTCGTAACGCGCCGAGGTCAACTGGGCCAGATAGGTGGTGACTCCGGGCAGATCAGCCACCATGCCGGTGTCGATGGCCACGCAGCGGCGCAAGGCGGCTTCCGCTTCGTCTCGGCGATTTGGGACGGAGAACAGGAAACGGCCCAATAAGTGGTAGTCGATGCCGGCACGGCGGCGATAATCGGCGGTATGAGGGAACTGGCTGAGAAGCTGCTCGTCAATGGCCAGCGCCTGGCGCAGCAGCCGCTCTCCCTCAACCGTTCTGCCCGTGTTGAGCAGCAGGCTGGCGAGATACGCGGTGGCGTGTCCCAACAGGTGTTTCCCCTTCACATTCTGGGGCTCTTCCGCCGAAGTCTCGGTTCGCAGTTGGTAGGCCGTGCGGTAATGCGTTTCGGCCTCCGACAAGCGTCCGGTGTCTTCCAGGGCCGTCCCCAGCCAATGATGGATGTGTCCCAACAACATGCGGTCTGGAGGGACTTCTGGAAAAGCGGCACACTCCTGATCGCAGAGCGCCAGTGCCTGGCGAAACTGCTCGATCCCTTCCGCCGGCCGACCGGCGCGGTCCAGCATGACACCCAGGTCGGAATAGGCGGAGGCCGCCAGACGCAGATACCGCAAGGACCTCGGGAACTCCTTGCGGACCTGTTCAAACAGGGCCAGTCGCTTGCGCCGGTAGGATATGGCCTCCTGGTCCCGGCTGGCCCACATCATGGCATACGCGCATTGGTCATAGGGCTCGGCCAGATCCAGGCGCAACTGGACGTCGCGCGGGTCGCGCCTCATCAGCTCCTCCAGCATCCGGCAGGCCTGCTGCAAAGGCGGGAGGCACGCCTGATACTGCCCCAAGAGCACCTGGATGTATCCGACCTGATAATAGGCCAGGGCCGTCTCACGGCTGACCACCAGATCGCCCGACTTTTGCGCTAGGAAACCTTGGTAGAACTCCAGGGCGTCTTCCAGCAAGGCCCGGCGCACGCGCTCCATGTGCGGCTGGTCGGCCATCTCCCGGGCCGCCCGGCGGACCAGGCGGTCCACCGCCTCGCGGGCCTTCTGAAAATTGGCGTCGGCCCGGCCGTGCTCGGAGTCGGCAAGCTGGCGCTGTTGATCGGCGACCTCGGCCATCTGCCGGGCTCTTTCGGCGGATTGCCGGGCGTGGTCCCGCTCCCGGCTGATCCGCCAAGTGGCGGCGATCAGCCCCACAAAGACCAATAGCAGGATTACCACCGCGGAGTACACGATCGGCATGTGCCGCCGCGACCACTTGGCAAGCCTCGCCGCCACCGTCGGCCGTCGGGCGAGGATCGGCCGGTCGTCGAGGAAGCGCCGCAAATCATCGGCCAGCGCCTGGGCCGAGACGTACCGCGAAAGCGGCTCCTTGGCCAGGCACTTCATCACGATGGTTTCCAAGTCGCGGGGCACGGCCGTGTTCAGTCGTCGCACGGGCGGCGGATCGTGTGCCGCCAATCGCTGCAACAGCTCCTGAGGGTCTTCTTCCGGGAAAGGGGGACGAAGGCTCAGCAGCTCGTAAAGCGTGCCACCCAAGGAATAGAGGTCGGTGGCCTGGCCGAGCAAGTGGCGGCGGCCCAGGGCCTGTTCGGGGCTCATGTAACGAAGGGTGCCCACCACATCGCCCGTCAACGTCAGTTCGCTGACCGTCCGCCTAAGCGCCAGCCCGAAATCGGTCACCCACAGCCGGCCGCTCAAATCCAACAGCAGGTTCGAAGGTTTGATGTCGCGGTGGATGATGCCCATGTGATGGGCATACTCCAGGGCTTCGGCGGCTTGAATCCCCAAGCGGACCACGAAGCGGAGATACTCGCGCCGAGCCAGGCAGGGCGAAGCGGACATCCGCTCCTCGGACGAGGCCATGCCCAGCAGGGCGAAGTGCTGATAGAGCGCCGGCGCCGGTTGCTCCCGCTGCAAGGCCTGGATCACCTCGGCCAGACTCTGCCCTTCCACATACTGCATGGCATAATAATGCACGCCCCGATCGCAGCCGATCGAGTACACCTTGACGATATGCGGATGGTCCAAGCTGGCTGCCGCCAGGGCCTCGTTCTTGAACCGCTGGAGGTGGTTTGCCGATAAGGCGGCGGCCGCCAACAAGACCTTCACGGCCACCCGGCGGTGGAGCGATTGTTGTTCCGCCTCATAAACCACTCCCATCCCGCCCCGCCCCCGCTCGGCCAGAAGCACATAATCGCCTAGACGGCGCCGCGCCAGCGGCGCCAGGTTGCCGGCCCCTTCCCCGGCCGAGTCCCGAAGCGGCGAGGATTCCCCCGCAAAAGCCGCGTGAACGAACTCTAAGGCGCCGAGGTAGGCGGACAATTGGCCGGCGATCTGCGGATAACCCGCCAACAGCTTGTCCTTATCGACCGGCTGGCCGCGCGCCAGCGACTGGCCATACTCCTCCAGTCGCTTGAGGAGCTCCGGATCCACCGGAAACTCGGAAGAGGCGGAAGCCGCCCAACTTGAGTCCGGCGAGCCATGGCTTTCCGGTTGGTGAGACGATCCCATTTTCCTCGTCCGCTTATCCTAGTCCACCAAGAGCCGTTGAAGTTGCTCCACCCCTCGCAACCACAGTTTTCGGACCGAGTCCAGAGAGCGGTGCGTGAGATGGGCGATTTCTTCGAACGATAGTCCCTCCCGGTAACGCAGCAGGATCACATGGCGGTAGTGATCGGGCAGCTTCGCCAGCGCCAGTTCGAGTCGGCCAACTCGCTCGTGGTCGCTCGCCATATCACTGGGCGTCTGGTCGGGAGCAGCGACAGAGGCCAGCGCCCAGTAGGCGGCGGAGGCACTCAAGTGGGCCTCGCGGGCGGCTGGGCGCTTGGCGGCTGCTCCTCGGCGGCGGTACGCATCGGCGAGATTGTGCAAGAGCATCTGCCGGAGCCAGCCGCGGAAAGTCTGCTCGGTAACGCCGCCAAAGGCGGCGAAGTCGCGGTGTGCCTCCAGGAACGTGTCCTGAACTACATCGGAGGCGGTCACATCCGACGGTCCGCGCAATTGCAGCTCTTGGTTGGCGATGAGCAAGAGATAGCGGCGGTATGAATCCAGCAGTCGCCCCAGGGACTCCCTGGATCCTGCTTGAGCAGCCGCAACCAACTCCTCAAAGCTCGCGTTGGATGGCAATTGCTCGGACATGCGCGAAAGCTCCAACTCTTGAGCAATCGGTGACGACGAACGAGCGGAAGGCCAAGCGATTACGATCGCACCCTGCGCGGTATCAGGCGCCGAGGCAAATTGCGGAGTTGCTTCCAGCCATCGCCGGCTGGCGGGCTTCGAAGCACCAAGTAAGTAGAGGGGCTGTAGGCTCGATTGTCCATCGGTAGCTTCCCTAAACGACTACCCGGCAATCGCCTCTCGACTTGAGGGCCCACCCTGCGCGGCTGGGGCGACGAGGCAATTTGGCGACTATTTCTCCCGGCCAGCCGGCGTTGTATATTGTCGAACAGGTCGAGCGCCCGGCTGGAGCGGCCTATCATGGAAACCTACCAAGTCAGCCCATATCGTTGGGTGATCCTGCTGTGCATGATCCCGGCCCTGGCCATGGTGAATGTCGATTGGATCACCTTCGCACCAATCACCAGCGAGACCGCCAAGCTCTACAAGGTCTCGACGCTGAGCGTTGCCTTCCTGTCGATGAGTTTCATGATCGTCTACGTCTTCGCTGCCTTTCCGGCCTCTTGGCTGCTGGATACGAAGGGGTTTCGGGCGGGCGTGGGGGTGGGGGCGTTGTTGGTCGCCGGCTTCGGCATGTTGCGGGGCGCCTGCGCGTCGAACTTTACCGTGGTCACCATTGCCCAGATCGGCATTGCCGCCGGCCAGCCGTTCCTGGTCAATTCCATCACCAAGGTGGCCGCCCGCTGGTTCCCGTTCAACGAACGGGCCACGGCCACCGGCATCGCGACCCTGGCGGTCTATGCCGGCACGGTCATCGCCCTGGTGGCCACGCCCTATCTGTTTCAGTCCCTGGGCGGGATGCACGGCGGCATCGAGCGCATGTTGATGGTCTACGGCTACCTCGGCATCTTCTCGGCCGTCGTCTTCTTCTTATTCGCACGCGAACGCCCCATGACGCCCCCTGGGCCGGCCGAAGAGTTGGTGCATAAGTTGAGCCTGGCTGAGATGGCGGGTATCACCCGCAACCGCAACTTCATGCTCCTGATGGTATGCGTGTTCGTCATGATGGGGATCTATAACGCGGTGATGACCTGGGTCGAAGACGGCATCTTGGGGCCGAGGGGGATCCCGGCTACCCAGGCGGGCATGATTGGCGGCATGATGGTAGCGATTGGAGTGCTCGGCGCCCTGATCCTTCCCACCTTGTCGGACAAACTCCGCAAGAGGCAGCCCTTTCTGGTATGGGCGATTCTGGCCTCGATTCCAGGGTTTTTCGGGCTGACTTTTTCGTCGAACTATTATGTCTTGCTGGCCTCATCCGCCTTGATGGGCTTCTTCATCCTGGGAGTGGGGCCGATCGCATTCCAATACGGGGCGGAGGTCGCCTACCCGGTCCCGGAAGGCACCTCTTACGGAATCTTGATGGCGCTGGGGCAAATCTCGGGGATCATTTTCATCTTCGGCATGGACGCCTGCCGGTCGGGGCCCACCGCGCCCATGACCGCCTCACTCTTCATCTTCATCTTCTTGATGTTCGCCATGTTCCTGCTGGCTAGGCGATTGAAGGAATCGCCCTTGGTCCAACTGACCCCTGATCCACCTCTGATCCCTGACCTCTAACCTCCGTGGTCACACCGAGATGGTAGTTTCGCCGGACCGCCAGTTGCTGATCGTGTCGCCGACCGAGCGGAAGAACAGGTCCATGGCGGTGGCGCTGCCGTACAAAGTGTCGGCCACACTGTCGTTGAACACCGTGCCCGGCCTGAGGTAGTACGGGCCGTTCACGCCGCCCGCTAAGGTGCCCCGGAGATGTCCGACGCGAGTGTTATAGTCAATTGCCGGGTTGGACGAGTAATAGCTATCCCAC
>JAJYGU010000505.1 GCA_021784975.1 Planctomycetota bacterium | reverse complement strand
AGCCGAGGGACATCCGCCTCGATGACCTTCAGGCATTGCAGTCCTTGGCCACCAATGGCCCGCACGTCCGGGACAATGGCTATTTCTTTCAGAAGACGCGGGAGGCCAACGCGGTGCTTCTTATCGGCGACATGACGTTCTTCTTCCCCTCGGATTCCTACACGGGCGTCTTCGCCGGCCTGCTGCCTCCGCGCGAGGAGCGTAGCGGAACGGAGCACGGGCCCAAGTACATCCCGCCTCAGTTCTACGTGGAAGAAATCCCCGTCAATTGGGCCCACTGTATAGACTTGCCATCTGGCTTGTTGCAGTGGGCCTGTTGGTCTTATGGGGGACTAGAAGCCGTTGGTGACCACCGATTGCGATCGGTGTCCCAACCGGCTACCTCAAGTTACCGGTACAGCTTGCATCCGATGGGCTGTGAGGGTTACGCGGCTATTGCCGGCCGTAACGCCTCGTCGTATTTTAGTTGGCTGAACCCGTCTCGCCAGGACGAAATGAGTTTGGATAACGGTGAATGTCATGGAAATACGCTTCGCAACCATTCTGCTCACGGTGCTTTCGATTGCGACCGCCGCACCCTTGTGGGCGGCCGAGAGCCGCAGTGTGCCGGCCGCGTCGCAGTCGCGTGCGGGAATCATATCTCCCACCCACTATGCGGGCCCCGTGCCGCGTTATACGGCGCTGGTGCGCGAGCTCACCTGGTACGATCCGGCTAGAAACCGACCGCTGCCGGCGCTGATCTACTACCCGTCAAGCGATCTTCGCTGTCCGGTGGTTCTCTTTTCCACCGGTCTGGGCCGCTCCCGTGACGACTGCGCCTATTTGGGCCGCTTTTGGGCGAGTTGTGGCTACGTAGCGGTGTTCTTGCAGCACAAGGGAAGCGATGAGGCAGCACGGCAGGGAGCGGTGCGACCCAAGAAGCAGAAGAATCATCTGCGAATGGCCTTCGACAATCCCGAAAACATCCGCGACCGGCCGCGCGACGTGATCTTTGCAATCAACCGGCTCGGACAAATGAAACGCAACGCCGATCCCTTGGGAGATCGGCTGGATCTGGAGCGGATCGGGGCCAGCGGACATGACTTCGGCGCCCAAACGGTGCTGGCCTTGGCGGGACAAGTCCTGCCCGGCGATATTATGATCGTTGACCCGCGGGTGAAGGCAGTGGTGGCGATGAGTCCGCCGGTCCCGCTGGGGCAGGTGCCGTTGAGGGTGGCCTACGCCGACATCCACGTCCCTTGCCTGCACATTACCGGCACGGCGGACAATAGCATTGTGGCGACCACCCAGGCGAGCCAGCGGCGTCTGCCCTTCGACTACACGCAGGGCCCGGACGAATATCTGATCGTCCTTCGAGGGGCCGACCATCGAACTTACTCGGGCCACCCCTTCCCGCGGCGAAACGGTTGGGCCGACGGCGTGTTCCAGCAGTTGATCGCCCAAAGCTCGACCGCCTTTTGGGATGCCTATCTCAAGGGTGACACGGACGCCAAACGCTGGCTGTCGGATGGCGGCCTGGGCGGCTTGCTCGGCGGCACGGCCACTCTGGAAAAGAAAATTGGCCGGCAGCCTTCCGACCGCTGAAAGCTGGTGCGGCCGCACGCCCCCACCGCCGCTTCGCAGGTTGCGTGTCAACCCGTCCCCCCCCAAATGGAAATCGACATGGCGGCGCAAGCGGGATTTTGTTAGGGTGACAGGTTGGCTTCCGTAGCACCGTCGGCAAACGGTCCCAGCTCGACCATGCGAAACGGCGACTTGCGCACCTTGGGCGTCCTGCTGCTCTTACTGCCAGCAGTGGGGTGCCGACTGCCGTTCCGCGATGGGCCGGTACCGACGTCGGTGGCCAACAGCCGGCGGCTTTCGCAACAGGGAGTGGCCGCCTTGGACCGGGGTGACCAGCCGAAGGCGGAAACGCTGTTATCTCAGGCCGTCAATGCCTGTCCGGTCGACCCGGAGGCGCGACAGCGTTACGCCGAATCCCTCTGGCTGCGCAGCGCCCGAAAAGAGGCGGTGGCGGAAATGGAGCAGGCCTGTCAGTTGGCCGGCGAGGATGCCACCCTCTGGGCGCGGCTGGCAGAGATGCTGCTTACCGAAGGCAAAATTGAAGCCGCCCGGCAAGACGCCGAACGAGCCCTTGGCCTGGATCCGCACTTGGCCAGTGCATGGGCGGTTCGCGGCGGAGCCCTGCAGGCCGTCGGCCGTCTCCAAGATGCGCTGGCCGATTATCTACAGGCGCTGCACTTTGCCCCCAAGGACCACCAAACTCTCATGGCCGTTGCCGAAATCCATTTTCAGTTGCGGCAGCCGGAGCGCTCGCTACAAGTCTTGCAAACCCTGGCCGATACCTACTCGCCAGGTGAAGAGCCATCCCCGGCGCTGGTTCTGTTGGGGCAGACCTACTCGGCCCTGGGTCGCTATGAGGAAGCCGTCGACTGCTTTGCGGCGGCCGCCCGCAAACAACCTACACCCGCAGTATTTTGCGATCTGGGTGAGGCGGAATTGGCGGCCGGACATGCGGCCGCAGCGGCCACCGCCGCCCAACAGGCCCTGGCGATCCAGCCGCAATACCCACCCAGCCGCCAGTTGCTGAACCGAATTGAACTGGCGGACCGTCCCACCCCAATTCAGCGGTGGTAAGGGTGTGCGATGCACCCCGCGGCGATTCAAGCCATTTATCCGATGCGATGAGAGTAATCGCTCCGGTGGTTAACACCGGTCGCTTCATCGACATCGCCGCCACGGCGGCAGTTTGCAAGCTAGGGTTGTCGGAAGGACAGTGGGTCCTTCAGCCGGTCCCTTCCCCCGTCTTCAGGAGGTATGTAGGAATGTCCCAAACTGTATCCTCCCCCGCCGATTTCCTTGATCGTCGCGGTACCACTCCGCTCGCGCCCGTGCCAGCCTGCGAGCGCCGCCAGTTCGCCAACTCACACGCCGAATTGTCGCCCGAGGCCGCCGAGCTTGCCCGCGCCATCGACCAATACAAGCTGCAGCACCGCCGCCGCTTTATCACCTTTGAAGAGACGCTGGCGGTGGTGCGGTCGCTGGGCTATCACCGTGACTGAGACCTCATCTCGCGCCAGGTTCGCGGACTTTCCTGACGGAGCGCAGGCATCTCGCCGGCAGTTCCTATGGCGGGCGGGGCGCCCGCTTTTCCAAGCGCGGGCGAGACGCCCGCGCTCCAGAGCGGGATTATTCCTCCAGTGTCGTTCGCCCGGTGGCCACGTCGAATTCGCAGATGGCCGGAACTAGCATGGCCGCCGTCATGAAGCCGTAGACGATGCTGACGACCAGAAACACGCCCAGAGTGGCGTCCAGCAGAAAGCTGGTGATGGCGTAAAAGGTCGCCAAGGGGCAGAGGAATGACGCCAAGCCGATGGCTGGCGAGGGGTTGCGCGCCCCGAGCACCACGTAGAGGGCGACGCCGCCGAGCACCATGAAGGCGAAGAACGGCAGAAACTGCGCCTGGAACGAGCCGTTGAAGGCCATCATGATCCGCATGCACACCGCCACCCCGACAAACAGGAAGAAGACTGTCCCCAGACTGGCCGCCACGGCAACCCCGGAGTTGGCGTAAATCATCCCGGCGTGAAGTCCCAGGACCGCCACAAATGCATATAGCACGGTCAGGCCGCCCACCAGGTAGATCAGGTTTTCCAGACTCAACGCGCCCCCCAGCCACAAGCCGAGGCAGAGCGCCAGGGGCAGGGCCACCATTTCCTTGGTGTTGTAAAACACCCCGCCCAGCTTGCCGTAGACGATCTCCTTGGCCGTCAGATCGGTGACCAGCAGCAAGTCCAGGGCGCGGGCGTCGCGCTCGCTGGTCAACGAGGTGACTGCTTGGGCGTTGACCAACACCAGGCTCAATAAGAGCAACGGGGCCAAGGCAAAAAAAGCGTGCCAGGGCTGGCCGATCTGTCGGTCGCGAACCATCCAGTACAGGCCGCCGGCCGCCAGCGCAAATAGCGCCAGGTACGCCAGCCGAACCACCAGCATTTTCCGGCCGTAGGCCCAGGTGCGGATTTCCCTCCAGATAATCGGATTGTCCCAAACTCGCCGCGTCCGCGGCTGGTTGGCCGATCCCGCCTGCAGGTCGTCGGCGCGTTGGCGGGAAGGGGCATTCGCAGGGGCTTCTGGCCTCTCATCTTCCGGGCGCACCAAGACCGCCTCGCGCGACGGGTTCCATACCCGAACCATCAGCACCGCGATGCCGTTCAATAGCAGCGTGATCAAGCCGGCCACGCAGAGGAAGGCGTGGACCGACGAGCCCAGCACCCCAAACCCCGGCTCAGCCGAGACATAAGGCTTGGTGGCTTCGAGGATGGCCTGCCACGGGCTAAAAGCCGCGGCCAGCGATTGAGCCGGCAACGGCCCGATCCGCTCACCCAGCGCGCCAGCGGCCACGATTTCCCAAATGGCCAGCCACAAGACCATCGCCAGCACCGTCATGGCCACTGCCTGAAAGGTCTTCTCCCGCCACAAAGCAAGCACCGAACCGAGGCTGCCGCAAGCCAGCACGCTAAGCAAGGTGACGGCGAATACTCGGGCGATCTGGGCGGCCGACACGCCGCCCAACAGGGCAGCCAAAAAAAATACCGGCCAGGCGGTGGCCAACATCATGAGCACACCCAGCAAACTGGCCGCCAGCTTGCCCAAAACCAGTTCGCAATTGGAAAGCCTCGTAAGCAGCAGCAGGATCAGGGTTCGTCGATCCTTTTCGTGAGCTACCGCGCTGGCTGCCAAGAGGGCGGCAAAAAAGCAGCCCAAGGCCAACTGCACCGGGGCGAGAATCTGGAACAACATCGCCCCAAAGCGGGCCAGATCGCCGATGTCGCGCACTAATTGCGTCCCGGTCAGCACCAGCCAGACCGTGCTCATCAGGACCAACAGCGCAATCGAGTACGCTACCCGAGCGATATAGGTCTTTGCTCGCCTTGGGGCGAGCGAGGCCTCGCGGTGGAACAGCGGACCAAGGAACAACTCCGCACCCCCCAGGAGAACAGGACCGTGAACGACCTGTCTTCCATCATATCAGAGGTTACGCCTTTTGCGAGACACCACGCTAGATGTTGGGTGGCGGGACGTAACTTGAGGAATTGGTGCCGACTGTGGTGGCGGAACTCGGTGACGCGGCCGCGGGCGGCGTCGCCCCTCCCGGCGGTACATAGTCACTGGTTCCGCCAGGCCGGTACCCGGGCGTCGCGAGCGTTCCATTGACCGAATTGGCAGGCGAAGTACTCGGCGAAGCGCCGGGAATGCCGCCGGCCGACAACGAACTGGCGGGAGCTGAGGACGGATAAGGGCTACTGCCCGGACTCGCTGGCGTCGCCTCCGGCAAGTTGTATGGGTTACCAAGGGGAGGCAAGCTGCCGCTGGAAGGGCCGGCGGGGACCTGGGTGCCAACCGTGCCGCCATGGGACGAAGGCCATGTCGTCCCGCGATCCGGTCCGCTGCTACCGCGATCAGCAAGGATGCCGGTGGGTCCGCCCACACCCCGGCCGGCTGCCGCCGCACTGTAGCGATCCAGCGTGGTGGTGCCTGCTCCCAGGCCAGTTCCGCCACTTTGGCTGCCAGGATAACCAGTTTGTCCGCTGAGAGAGCTGGCTTGGGTGCTGGGATAGATGGTCTGGCTGCCAGGGTAGCTGGACGGACTGCTGGGATACGGGGTCGCTGGGCGGATGGGATTGGTGAGATTGCTCGCGGTAGTCGCCGGGTAATTGCTCGGTGGGACCATCGACGTGGAGGGCGACGTTGCCCCACCTGAATAATTGGGTGGTGATACGCTCGCGCCAGTAGATGGATAGACTGCCGTTACCGGTGACGGATAGGGGGCGGTGGTAGTCGGATAGGGCGAGGCCACTCCGGCGGAATACGGCCTGCTCGCCGAGGGCAGACTGGACTGCGCGCCGTAGCTCGGCGGGCCGCTTGCGCTGCCGCCGTAGGGAGGCGTCGAGCCGTAGGGGGCCGTCCCTGGATAGGTGCTGGCAGAAAGGGCCGGGCTGCCTGACGGATAGCCGGGTGCGGGATTGTAGCTTCCAACGCCAGGAATTCCGGCCGCACTCGGGGTGTAGGTTGGCGGATAGCCTTGGCCGACGGGTGCGCTTTCGCCAGGCGACGTCAATGGGTACCCGTATTGTGGCGCAGTTGCGGTGCCGCTCGCAGAGGCATAGCGCGGTGGCGCGGCCGGGTAGGTGACCGTCGGCGGAGTCAGCAAATTGTTGTTCGGCGAGCAGGAGGCTGGCGCACTGGCAGCGATTCCGGCGGGCTTAGTCGGTGACCCCACCGGGCCCGGTGTGGCCGCATCCGGACTAGTCTGAAACGGGGATGACTTGGTAAGGCCGGGCAAGGTCCATTTGCCATCGCTGTAACAGCCGGACAACCCAAGCACCCCCAAGCTAACCACCACCCACCGTACCACGTTGGTTCGCATGGCTTCGTTGTCCTTCAAGATCCGCTGGTCGCTTCGTACGAGGTAGCGTGCTAGTTGCGCCGTATCCAAGAGAATCGAACTTTAGCGGACGGTTCGATAATTCCTTTTTCACAAAGTCTGTCGAATATTCAAAGGATGAGGCTGGCCCCCGGCTTCGCGAGGAGCCACCGGGGACGGATACGGGAACAAATCGGGCGGATTGTAGACACCTTGGCGGATGAGTCAATGCCAGATTTTTCGAAACATGCGGAGATTAGAAAAGACGCGAAGAAGAAAGGGGTTAGAATCAGCGCTTCCGCTTGGTCAACCAGGGCACGAGGGCCGGCTTAACGCGGCTTGACGCCCCCCTTGAATCCACCGCCTCTTGTTCACTGGCCATCAGGTAGGACCGAAAACTGGCGAGCACTTGCCGGGCGCGTTCGGCGACGTCGCTGCGGCGGCGGTCGCGGTTCCTGCGAGTGGTGACGGCGACCCGGATCCGCGTCCGCCACATTCGCTCGACATCCCGCGTCTCCTTGCCCCCCTCCCGTCGGACTGCTTCCAAGCGCTCCTCTTCGAAATGCAAGTGCAGGCAGAAATTCACCGGGCGGTCGGTTAGTCGACGCAGCAGGCTGAGCCGCCGATCGGCGATCTCGAGTTCGGCAGTGTTGCCATCCACGGCGATCACCCGGGCCTGGTGATCGGCCACGAATCCCCGCAGCTTTTCGATGGTGATCTTCATGGGCATCATGGTGACCAGGTCCTGGCGGAGGATCTCCTTCGAACCGGCTAAAGCCGGGGCCCCGCCCGCCTGTTTGGCAGCAATGGCGGCGGGCTTGTCCGTCAGCCCGACACCCAACTGCACCACGCAGTTTCGTCCCTGGGCCTTGGCCGTCAACAACGCGCGGTCGGCGCGGCGGAGCATCGTTTCGGGGGTGTCGCCGGGTTGCACCTCGGTGACGCCGAAGCTGACCGTGACCGTTCGCCCTTCCATCCGCGGTTGCGGCGTCTGGGCGAGCGCCTTGCGGATCTCTTCGGCGCGGCGGGCGGCTGCCGCGCTCGTGCAATCCGCCGAGAGCATCACGAATTCTTCCCCGCCATAGCGGGCCACCAGATCGCCGGGCCGGCAGGAGCGTTTCAGCAGGGAAGCCAGACTCCGGATGGCATCGTCGCCGGCCTGGTGGCCGAAGGTGTCGTTGACCGTCTTGAAGCGGTCGAGATCGCAGATCGCCAGGCTGCAGGGCAACTGCTGTTGCTGGTGGGCGGCGATGAACAAGGCGTGCACGCGGTCGAACTCCGCCCGGTTGGCCACCTGGGTCAAGGGGTCCTTGGTGGCCTTGTCGTGAAGGTTCTGGCAGCGGTGTTCGAGCGAGGTCTCCGAGGAGGCATCGTGAAACAGCAGAATGGCCCCACGGGTCGCGCCATTTTCGCCGGCCACCGGAATGGCGTGGGTGTCGACGGCCACCGGCCGGCCGCCCCGCCCGGCGATCGTCAAACGCCGCAACGACTGCACGCCGCAGATGATGGCGGTCCGGACCGGGCAATCCGCCTCGGCGATCGCACGCCCTTTCTCGTCCGACATCTTCAGCAGTTCCGGGCACCAGGGCTGGCCGCCGACTGCGCTGCCAGCAATACCGGTCAGCCGCTCCGCCCCGTGGTTCCACAAGGCAATTTGGCCGGCGGCGTCGATGAAGACCACCGCGTCGTACATGTTGTCGAGCAGTCGGGCTTGAAAGGTCGCATCCGCGGCGAGGTCCGTCCGCAACGTGGAAGCCCGGCTCAGCTCCCAATGGGAATCGGCCATTTCAGGGTCCAGACAGCGCAACCAGCGTTGGGCAACCTCGCCCCGCCAGTCGGCCGGACTCTTCTCCCGAAACTCAGCAAACCGTGCGACCAACTCCGGGTCGAACTGGGAGCCCGCGCATTGGAAGAGCTGGGCCATGGCCCGCTCCGGCGGGCGGGCTGACCGATACGGTTGGTCGGTCCCCATGGCGTCGAATGCCTCGACGATCGCAATCATCCGCGCGCCTAGCGGAATCCGCGGCCCGCTCGAAGGAAAGCCCGGCCGGCTGCCGTCGTACCAAGCGGAGACACTCTCCACGATCTCCAGGATTTGCGACGAGGCGCAACTGCGGCGCAAGATGTCGACGCTCGCCTTCCGCGAACGCTGGACAACGGCGGTTTCCTCAGCGGTCAGCGGGCCGGGCTTCAGCAGGACCTGGTCGGGCACTCCCACCATGCCGATGTCGTGCAGCAAGGCGGCAATTTCCAGGGCATCGCGCGCCGCCGGCGGCAAGTCCATCTTAAACGCCCAGGCGGAGCAGGTCAGCGCCACCCGAAGCGCGTGTCCGGCAACCGCCGCGTTCCTGAACTGCAATACCGCGTACAAGCTGGCAGCCGTCCCCAAACGCACTTGCGCCAGTTCATTGTCGATCGCTGGGCTAAAGACCGGTGTGAACGGCTGGCCCGCGGCAGCGACCGTCTCCAGTTCCCGCAGCAGCCCGTGAAGCTCGCTCATCCGCTGGTCGACTGAGGCGGACGTCGACGCCGCCGGGGCGGCGGCGCAAAGGTCGGCAGACGGTGGAGCGTTCGGCAGGCTGCTCATGGATGCGATACTTCAGTGGCGCGGCGCTCTCTCGATACCGGGCTCTGCCGCCACGCCCGCGGGCCGGGAGACACCCGGCGTAAAATGCTTGCACGGCAAGGCCCCGGCCTTTCATGACAAGCCTAGGTCACATAAGGACTTGGGGCAAACCTGCCCGACCGCCCGGTGAGGATAGGCCGATTAGTCAAATTCGGCGAGATGTCGGCATGGTAGTGGAGTCCTTCGGCAGCAGTTGCCGAAGCTGACATAGGAACCGCCCCAAGGACGGCAACCTCGCCGTTGGTCCATGCGCAGGGGACCGTTGTGTCGCTAACCAGTTCGAGTGGGTACCGGGGGGGCCAGCATGACCGCCGACGGCGGTTGTTGGCCGACGAGCTGTCGCACGCCAGTCAGTGGCCGGTCTGTGGCGCCACCGGAAACGATGAACCGCAGACGCGGAAGACATCGCACTACGGCGCTGCCGACTTCTTGGACGAACCGGCCGGACTGCTGAACTTGATCCCCCGCCAACCGTTGACACTAGCGTTGACCCTGTTGTTAAGCATCGCCCTGCCGGCCGTGCTGGAAGCGGCCTACGATTGGATGTCCGGCAGGGCGATCCCTAACCTGCCGCTGCCGACTTCCCTTGATTTGAATCTGAAGGGGAGTCTGGCCAATTGGTATTCGACGCTGACTCTGCTGGTTGCGGCCGCAACCGCCCTGATTGTCTACAGCGTTCGCCGCCACCGCATCGACGACTACCAGGGCCGCTATCGCATCTGGTTGTGGGCGGGGGCCTGTTGGTTTCTATTGGCCACCGACCAAGCGGCCAGCCTTCGGGAAGGCTTCCGGCAACTGATGGTTGGCTTGACTGGAAGTCGCCTGTTTGGCGGGGGCGACATCTGGTGGGCCAGCCTGTACACCCTGTTGTTGGGCTCGGTGGGTTCCCGGCTCATGATCGACATGCGGCCAAACTGGCCCGCGATGGGGTCGTTGGCGCTGGCCGGCATCGTCTCCGGCCTGGCGATGGCCATGCGGCTGGGATGGACGTGGCTCGAGCCCGGTAAGCACGAAGTTATGCTCCGCGCCGGCCTCGAAATGGGCGGCAGCCTGCTTGTACTGACCACGATGGCCCTCCATGCCCGCCACGTGATCTTCGACGCCGAGGGATTGCTGTCACTTGCGGACGCAGAGGCCACCGAGGAAGACGAACTGGCAACGGACGAGGACGGGGCACGCAGCAGCCGGATCGCTAGCGGCGATGGATGGCTGAAGGTCGATGCCGCCCACAGCAAACCCCATCCGCCCGCGCGCAGCAAGCGGCCGCGAGCCACCCCCGCGGCGGCGGTGTCTCATTCGCTCGCCCCCGCTCCCGTCCAGCGAAAGCTGACCAAGGCCGAACGCAAGGCCCTCAAGCAACGCCTTCTCCGGGAGCGAATGCAGCGCGAGCAGCAGCAATAGTGGAGACGGTGCGATGCGCCGCGGAGGGCGGAAAGCTCGAAGCGCGGGGGCGTGTGGCGTGGACCGTGGGCGGTGAACCGTTCTTGCCCGACGCTCCACGGCGCACATTGCCCGCAAGTGCTTGCCCTACGTAACTTGGGCAGTAGAAGATCAGCAGGCGGGTGTACTCGGCACCAATCTGGCGCACGCCAAGGTTGAATTTCGCTCTTGACAAGGGATTTTTGGGGGCAACTATATTATAAATATAAACTGCCTCGCTCGCCAGCCGCAGATAAGTGCGTCGACCGACTGCGAGCTGCGGGCTATATCTGCGTTAAATTACACTATTTTAAGGAGTTCGAGTATGTTTGAGTCTACCGAGACGAAGTCGATCGGAACGTTACAGGCAGAAATCGAAGCCGCCCTAAACCGGCTGCGTGCGATTGAGTTGCCGGCTGACTTAGAGCCCCTGCGAGTTCTGGCTGCACCGCGTGGCTGGAAGGCGCGAGTCTCCCTGCGGCGTTTGTCCGGCGATCGCCGAATTCGCAGCGATGCGGATTCGTCCTATTGGGACCGAAGTGGCGGCGACTGTGAAGCGTCGGTCTATTACGAGCCTGCCGAAGGCGAAGGGGGTGAGATTGCCCTGGCGGAGGGTAGCGCTAGCGGCGGCTCGGATCCCGTGATTTCACCTGCACTGCACGACGTTGTGCTCGCTTTGGACGCTGCCGAACGGGAGCCGCGGTTTCGCGAGTTTGTCGGCATCAAGTTGTTCCGCGATCAGTTCCTTCCTGGCCGCGGTGGCGACTGGTCGTTTGAACCCCAGGCGCGGCACGAGGTCCTTCGCGAGGCCATCAACCAAGGAATCATTTTGCGGAGTAGCGTCGCCAACCCGAAATCCCCCCAGTATCCCGTGACGGCGATCAGGCTGAATCGCGAGCATCCCATCGGGAAGGCGGTGCTCGGCGGGACGGTGGAGCAACGGGCAGCGTTCCCGGCGCCGATTGCGGTCCGAGGCGGGCCGCTCTCCGCCACCGTGCTGTCGGAGCGGCGGTAGTTGTGGCTGTGCTTTACCTCGATACCAGCGCGCTGGTGAAAATCTATTTCCGCGAGGACGGTACGGAGGCGATCCGCCGACTGGCCCACCCCGACGCCGGCCACCGGTTGGCAATCCTCTCGCTGTCGCGCGTCGAGTTCCGCGCGGCAGTTCGCCGGCGTGCGAGGCTCGGCGATATTGACGCAAGACTGGCAGACGAGGTGATTGGCAACTTTGGCCGACAGTTGGCAACCGTTTTCCAAATGCAACCCGTTAATGAAGCAGTGCTGGAGAAAGCCGCTGAGGCAATCGATCGCCACGGTCTTCGTGCGTACGATGCCATGCAACTGGGCGGTTGCCTGGCGTTGCGCGCCACGCTGGGCAACGAAATCGAAACGCGATTCGTCTGCTCCGGCGTGGAGTTGCTCGACGCGGCACGGCGGGAAGGTATAGAGGTAATCAACCCCGCTGCCCAAATGTCTGTAGAAGTCTCGGATTTACACTGATCGCAAGTCGTTTTCATGCCGCTCCGCCTTGGCACTCGCAACAGCGCGTTGGCCCGCTGGCAGGCCGAATGGGTGGCCGCCCAACT
>JAJYGU010000263.1 GCA_021784975.1 Planctomycetota bacterium | reverse complement strand
GGATGTACACAAGTCCACTCTCAGTTGAGTTGGATGGACCCGAGGTCAAGGTGCTTGCCTACCAGGTGGAGGCCTTTCACCAGTAGCCAGGATAGCAGAGCGGAAAGACTATGCCGTCTGCCGCCTACGCAACAAACCGTAATATAATTTTTCCTCCCCGATACGGGTTAGAATTTTGGTGCCTGCCAGGTATCTCAACAGCGCATCCCATTTTGATCGCCTTGCGCCAAGGCCCGGCAGAAACGGGACTTATCGAGGAAAAACCCGCTCTCATCACGACGGGGGGGTTGACAATCATACGTCCCCGTCCGATGCTTTCGGAGGTTGCTAATCCTAAGTAATGTCCTCCGAACCCCATCGGGACCTAGAGCCAGGATTAGAGAATCCCCTAGCGCTTGGCCCGGCGTGCAGGAGCTCGGGTCACGCCACGGTGTGTCATTTCAGACCAGGTTAGTCTCTCACTTCCGGAGACAAGCAGATACTATCTGCCACCATCTTGCGATACGAGGAGATAAGGTCATGCGCGGCGTTCATCGTCTGGACCTTCCTAGTGAAGGGATCGCATTCGATCCGACCACCGGCGACACCTTCATGGTGAACGACTCCGGCAGTCGTATCTTGAGGGCCCTGCAAACGGGCTCTAGCGAGCAGGAGGTCGTGAGCATCTTGCGCCAGGAATATCCGGTCACGCGCGAAGACGCGGAACGCGACGTCAGCGATTTCCACAGCCGCCTACGAACGCTGGGCCTGGCCTGAAAGGCAGGGAGGCATGGAGACGATCTTCGTCGGGGTCTCGGGGATCAACGCAGTCGATAATCCCGGCCCCGGGATCGCCGTCGCTCGCAGTCTGAAGGAAGATCCGGAATTGAACGTTCGGATCGCCGGCCTGGCCTACGACGCCATGGATCCCGGCATCTACATGGACTGGGTGATCGACAAGTCGTTCATCATGCCCTATCCGTCTGCCGGCGGCGAGGGCTACTTGCAACGGTTGCTGGAGATCAAGGAGAGCTACGGGCTGGACATCGTCATCCCGAACCTGGATGCGGAGTTGCCTGTTTACATCAAGTACGCTGCCCAACTCCGCGAGCATGGCATCGACAGTTTTCTGCCCAGCGACCAGCAGTTTCGCCTTCGCGGGAAGGACAAACTGGCAGACTTGGGCGATCTGATCGAGGTCCGGGTGCCCAAGACCGAGGTAGTGACCTCCCTCGCCATGCTGGCGCCCGCCGTCGAACGGATCGGCCTGCCGGTCATGGTCAAGGGTTGTTTCTACAAAGCGCATCGCGCCTACACGTTCCAAGAGGCCGTCGCCGAGTTCGAAAAGCTTGTCGCCGAATGGGGTTATCCAGTCATTGTCCAGCAGGTAGTGGCCGGCGACGAGTTGAACCTGGTCGGCATGGGTGACGGGGAGGGGAACTCCTTGGGGATGGTGGCGATCCGCAAGATTTGGATTACCTCGTTGGGCAAGATTTGGACGGGAGTCACCATCCAGAATGAGCGGCTGCTGGCTGCGGCCGAGCGGTTCATCCGCGTCTTCCGCTGGCGGGGCCCGTTCGAGTTGGAGTGCATCGTGAACGACGATCAGCTTTACCTGATCGAGATCAACCCCCGCTTTCCGGCTTGGGTCTACGCGGCCACAGGCGTCGGCATCAACTTTCCCTCCCAACTGCTGCGGTGCAGCCGCGGCCTGCCGGTCGCCAAGAATGGCCAATATGCTGCAGGAAAACTGTTCGTTCGTTACAGCTACGACCTCGTCACCGAGATGACCGCCTTTCAGAACATCCTTCATCGAGGAGAATCACCATGAGCATCGAGCATTATGAGGCGCCTGTGATCCAAAAGCTCCAGGGAGGGTTCATGAATACCTACGCCAACGGCAACGGGGTCCGCAGAGTATGCAAAGCGATTGACGGGGTGACGATTGACGACCTGGTCGAGCGGTTCGGCTCTCCGCTGTTCGTCTTTTCCGAACAACGCATCCGCCAACAGTATCGTGAGGTCTACGATGCCTTTTCGCGGCACTATCCCAACCTGACCCTGGCTTGGTCCTATAAGACTAACTACTTGAGCGCCCTCTGCGCGATCATGCACCAGGAAGGCTCGATTGCCGAAGTCGTCTCCGACATGGAATATGCCAAGGCCCGCGCTTTGGGAATCCCCGGGGACCAGATCATCTATAACGGTCCCTACAAACCCATGCCGGGCCTGGAACGGGCCGTCTGCGACGGGGCCATGATCCAAGTCGATCACCTCGACGAGATCTGCGATCTGGAAGCGTTGTGCGACAAGATCGGACGGCGGATCCGCGTCGGCCTGCGGCTAAACCTGGATGCCGGCATCTTCCCGCAGTGGTCGCGATTCGGTTTCAACCTCGAGTCGGGGCAGGCCTTGGAGGCCGTCAAACGGATCCTCAACGGCGGCAAGCTGATCCTGCAAGGGCTGCACTGCCACATCGGCACCTTCATTCTCGACCCCAAGGCCTACGCCAGGCAGGTGGAAAAGATGGTCCATTTCGCCTACCAACTCGAAGAGCAATCGGGCTTCAGCGTCGAGTACCTAGACCTCGGCGGCGGCTTTCCCTCGCGGAACCGGCTCAAAGCGACCTACCTGCCGCCCGAAGTGGCCGTGCCGGGCATCGGCGAGTTCGCCGAAAACATCGGCGATGCCTTGTATCGCACCCTGCGCCCCGGCAAGTTCCCCAAGCTGTATCTCGAAGCCGGCCGGGCGATGATCGACGAGGCCGGCTACCTGATCACCACCATCCAGGCCTCCAAGCGGCTGGTGGACGGGACGCGGGCCTACGTGGCCGATGCGGGCGTCAACCTGCTGTTCACCTCCTTCTGGTACAAAATGGCCATCGAGCTGGATCGCGAGGTCCAGGGCATGAGCGAGAACAGCGTGGTCTACGGGCCGCTGTGCATGAATCTCGACGTCATCGACGAGGGAACCCTGCTGCCGCCCTTGAAACGCGGCACGCGGCTGATCTTCAACCCCGTCGGCGCCTACAACAATACCCAGTGGATGCAGTTCATCAGCTATCGGCCCAACGTGGTGCTGATTGGCGAAAACGGCCAAGTCGAGGTCATTCGCGAGGCCGAAGATCTCAGCGACGTCACCCTTCGCGAACGGCTACCGGCCCGCTTAACTAAAGGGCAGAGCGAATGATCGAACGCCTGCGCATGTTCCTGCGCGGCTCGGCGGGGATCCTCTTTCTGCAAAGCAGCGCGTGCGGCCTGATCGTGCTGGCGATCTTGCTGGCTCGTCCGGGCATGGCGCTGACCGGGGGGATCGCCGTGTTGGCGGCCTACGCCGCGGCGCGGCTGATCGGCATGCAGGCCGAGTTCCAGGAATCCGCCCTTTACGTCTACAATCCGCTCTTCGTGGGCCTGTCGCTGGGGTACCGATCGGCATGGCCGCCGAGCGCGAGACTGGTGCTGTGGGCGGTTTTGGCGGGCGTGTTCACGCTGTTCCTCACCGCCCTGCTGGTCCGGGTCATGTGGTCGGCCAAGCTGCCCGCCTTGAGCCTGCCGTTTGCCCTGGTCGCCCCCTTGTTCGGCTTGGCCCTGATGAAGCATGCCGGAATGTTGGGGGCGGCCACTCCTCCGGCTGGGCTGTTAAGCTGGGACTGCGGACTGCCCTGGTGGCTGGCCGGCCTGTTTAAGACCTTCGGGGCGATCTTTTTCCTGCCCAGCGTGTTGGTCGGCGTGGTGATCGCGGCGATGGTCCTTTACGGCTCCCGCATCCTCTTTCTGCTTGCGGCGCTGGGTTACTATACGGGCACGCTCGTCCACGTCTGGATGTTCCCCGCGGTGAACCCTTCGCTCTTCGATGAGAACAGTTTCAACTTCATTCTGGTAGCCATGGCGGTGGGAGGCATTTTCATCGTGCCTTCGCTGCAAAGCTGCCTTCTCGCCGTGCTGGCGACGGCCCTCACGCCCCTGCTGGCGGAGGCGATCACGACCCTGGGATCGCCCTACGGCATCCCGCCGTTCACCCTCCCCTTTTGCCTGATTACCCTGGGCACACTTTACGTGTTGCGGGCGGTCAACCACCCTTTTCTGGCCGCCGACATCAGCCTTAGCCCCGAGGAGATGCGGGAGAACTCGCTGGTCAATCGTTTTCGCTACCCCGGCCAGGTGCGCACCTTGTATCTGCCGTTCTCCGGCAGGTGGACGGTGACCCAGAGCTTCGACGGCCGCTGGACCCACCAGGGGAAATGGCGCTACTGCTACGACTTTCTGGTCACCGACGAGGCCGGCAAGAGTTGTCGGGCGGACGGGGCGCTGCCGCAGGACTATTACTGCTATCGCATGTCGGTGCTGTCCCCCGTCCGCGGCCGGGTGGTAAAGATCATCAATCACTTGCCGGACAACGCCATTGGCAACATCGACGGCGGCAACAGTTGGGGCAACATGGTGATCCTCCACGATCCTCGCGACTTCTATGTGGAGGTCTCGCACTTCGCGCCGCAATCCATCCGCGTCAAAGTCGGCGATTGGGTGGAGCGGGGAGCGGTCCTCGGACTGTGCGGCAACTCCGGCTACTCGCCCCAGCCGCACATCCACCTGCAAGTACAGGCTGACGACGGGATAGGCTCGGCCACCTTGCCGTTCAGTTTTGCCAGCTACCGCGACCCGGACCGCTACCATGCCAACGACTTGCCGGCCGAAGGCGACCGCGTGGAGCCGTTGTATCCTGACCCGCGGCTGGACGAAATCACCAATTTCCTGCTGGACGACGTGCAAGAGTACGAAATCCATCATCAGGGGACGCCGGCCGGCCGGGTCAGGTTCCGTGTCGGCATGGCCCCGGACGGCAGCCACTATTTCGAGTCCGGGCGGGCGCGGCTCTACTTCGGCAAACACGAAGGCACCTTCTACATGTATCGCCTGGTCGGCGACGATCCCTATTTGCGGCTGTTGTTCCTGGCCCTGCCGCGGCTGCCGCTGACTTACAAGTGGAACCTTACCTGGTGCGACTACGTGCCCATCGGGGTCGCGGCCACGGGGATGAAGCGCGGTTTGGCCCGCCTGGCCACCTTCTTTCGCCCCAGCGCGGCGCGAATCAAAGTGACCCAGACCTTCCGATCCGCCAACTGCGTTCAGTCGCGGCTGGAATCGAGAGTCCTCGGCCTCAATACGGCGGCCCGCGTTGAATTGGACCCGCAGCGTGGTTTTGCGTCGGTGCAAGTCGGCGGCGTCGAACTGCGCAAGGTCACCGATCGGCCCGAAAAAGCAACCTCTCCCGGAACGCGGCAACTTCCTCAAGAAAGGAAAGGCATCATGAAAACCATCGTGACCGGTCTGCTGGTCCTGTTTCTTGCGATTGCCGCCGAGCCGGCGCCCGGCGACCAGGCCTCGCTGCGGCAGGCGCTGGGGCAGTCGCGCGAACAAGAGAACCACAAGAACTATGCCCAGGCGATTGCGCTCTTGAAGGCCCAAGACGCCGCCCACCAAGGCGACTACGTGCTGAATCTGCGGCTCGGCTGGCTGAACTACCTCGATCATAAGTACTCGGACGCGGAGCGATATTATCGGGCCGCCATCGCCAGCCAGCCAAAGTCGATTGAGGCCCAGATCGGCTGCCTGTTGCCCCTGCTGGCCGCCTCGAAGTTCGTCGCGGCCGAAAGGCTGGCTCGGCAAGTCCTCAAGGAAGACCCTCGCAACTATTACGCCAACTTGCGGCTGGCGGTGGCCCTCCGCTCGCAGAACAAGCCCGGCGAGGCCCTGCCGATTGTCAAGTGGATGCTGGTCACCTACCCCGCCGACATCTATTTCACTGCCGAATTGGCCAAACTCCAGGGACCCGCCGGCGCCAAGGACGACGCCGGCCAGGCCGCCGACCCTAAGCAGGAATCCGCCGAATCCAAAAAGGAGATCGACGAGGCCCTTCGGATTTCCGTGCAGCATGAAGGAAGCCGGAAATATGCAGAAGCCATTCAGGCGCTCCTCGGCCCTGCCACCGCCCATCCGCAGGATTACCTGCTGAATCTCCGCCTGGGATGGTTGTATTATCTCAACGGCGCCTACGACAATTCCGCCGAGCGCTATTATGCGGCCTTGCAGGTCGCCCCCCGCTCCACCGAGGCCGGGGTCGCCTACTTGTTGCCGCTGTTGTTCCAGGGAAGGTACCGGGATGCCGAGTCCTTCGCCCGCGATATTATCAGAAGCGACCCCAAGAACTACTACGCCAATCTGCGGCTGGCCGTCGCCTTGCGCTGGCAGGGGAAGTACGCCGAGGCGGAACAGGTCGTCAAGCCGATGCTTGCAGCCTACCCGGCCGACATCTATTTCTTGAGCGAGATGGCGATGCTCAACCTGGCCCAGAACCGCAAGGAGGCCGCCCGGAAATTGTTCGCCGACGTGCTGGCCCTCGATCCCGATAATGCCACCGCGAAACAGCAGATTCGCCAACTATGAAGAAAGGAGGATGCGATGCTCGACCTGCTTGAACAACCCGAAGCGCCGCCCGCCGGCTCGCCGCGGGACCATGATGCGCTCTTCTACGATATTCTGGCGGGCGGGGCAAAAACCCGCTTGCTGGAGGCCTTCCTGGATCTGCAGGTCCCGGAGATCCTCGGTAGCCGCGGCGAAATGACCGCCCGCGACTTCTGCCGGCAGCTTGCCGTGCACCCCCACCGCGGCTGGAAATTCCTGCATCTGTTGGCGACGGTGGGCCTGCTGGAGCAAGCCGCCGGCGACCACGGCGAAGACGATGCCGTGTTTCGCCTGTCTCCGGCGGCAAAGTATCATTTCGGCGAGGACGGCAGGCAGGGCTACTACTACCGCGACCTGGTCAATTTTTGGCGCAACGTGGCGGTGCTGCCGATCGTCGAGGTGCTTCGCGGCATGCCCTTGCCCAACGCCGTCCGCTGGCCTCCGCCCGGCTTGAACGAGGCCGAACATCTGGAAACCTGGATGCGGGTCACGGCGGAGGGGGCCGTCGCCACCGTGTTGAACTCGGGGGCCTTGGCCGAAGGCTCGCGGCTGCTCGACGTGGGCGGCGGCGACGGGACCATCGGCTGCGCCCTGGCGCAACATTATCCCGGGCTCAAGGTCACCGTCTTCAACTTGCCGGCGTCGGCCTACTTGGCGCGGCGAACCATCAGCGAAAAAGGGTGCGGCGACCGGGTTCAGGTGCACGAAGGCGACTTTCTCCAGGACGAATTCCCGGCCGGCTATGACCGCGTGCTGTTCAGTCGGGTCCTCTGCGACTGGACCCCCGCCGTTTGCCGTATGCTCTTCGAGAAGTCGCGACGGGCCCTCGGTCCCGGCGGGCGGCTGGTCATCAACGAAGCCCTCGTCGACGGGAACCTCGATTATACCGTGTCGTGGGAGTTCCGCTATCTGTTCTACGATACCTTCGGCCGGTGCCTGTTCAAACCGCTGCACGTCTACAGGGAACTGTTGAACGACGCCGGTTTTGAGATCGTCAACTACACGCCCATGCCGCCCGCGGTGTTCTATAGCGTCATCGAGGCGGTCCCCAAATAGGCCCCTTAGAACCGCCAGTGCAACACCACTTGGACGCCGTTCTCGAAGACGTTGAACCGGTCGTCGCCGCTGTGCAGCACTTGCTGGTTCACGTACTCCACGTAGAGCTCGACGTTCTTGGTCAACGCCACCGTGATGCCCGGCACAAACAGTTGTTGCGTTCCCGAAGGATCGCTGTCCAGACCGAGGGAGTAGGTGAAACGGTAGGTGATCGGCCCGTGCACCCAGTTGAATCCCATCAGCATGTCGGTGATCCGATTGCTCGGGCCGAGGGAGACGTAGCGTGCCGGGCTGAGGGTGCCGTAACTCTGCAATCCCTGGACGAAGGTCTTGAAATTGTGGTTGGTGTAGGTGAGGTCGGCGGCCCAGGCGCCGAACCCCAGGTTGTCGCCGCCGGGATAGAAGACCCCGGGAATGCCGGCCAGCGATAGCAACGGCTCGTTGTCGATCGTCCCCGCCATGCCCGACAGCCCTAGGGCCAGGGTCTCTTCCTTGCAGGAGAGTTGCACGGTGGGGACGACCCGCGCCACGCCGACATTCCGCTCGGCCGAGCCGACCACGCTGGTGGGATCGGCCCCGACGATCGAGCCATCGAGATAATCGCGGAAAAAGAACTGGTAGTATTGGTCCACCTTCCAGCCGTTTTTCATTTCGGGCGTGACTTCCCAGGAGAGGCCCCAGCCGGTGGCCAGCATGAAGCCGTCGTAGTAGGCGGTGTTGCCCCAAAAGCTGCCGTCCCAGTCCATCCCGAACCGCCGCCAGATCAGGCCCGCCTTCAACACCGCCGGATCGGCATACGCCCAGGTGTAGGCCTGATAAGCCCACGCGTCGCCGGGGTAATAGGGACGGAAGCGGTCGCCGTCACGGAAGCGGACATCGGCGTAGGCCCCCGCCTTCGTGAATGATCCGAAGTCGATGTCGAATTCCGGGTTGGCCTCGATGCCGTAGTAATAGGTGCCGTATTCGGTCGACGGGGTGCCGTAGCCGCTGGCATTCGGGCCGCCGGTATTGATGTGGAACCAATGCCAGGCGCTGACCGTGATCGGGCAGTGGTTTTCCCTCTTGTACTCCTCGACCTGGGCCCCGAATTGATCCAGCCACCCGCCTTGGAGCAGAGGGTATTCCGGTCCGAACTGGTGCGTGCCGACCTCCGCCGAGGGAAACATTGGCGACGGGGCCCCCGCATTGCTCGCATTGCTCGGAGCTTCGGGCAGCGGCGGCACCAGCACGGGGGCTTCGGGAAGCAAAGAGGAAGTCCCTGCCGAGTCCTTGTTGTCGGGCCGGGGGCGTTGCTCTCGGCCGCCGACATCGGGCTTCTCTACCGGGTCGGGGATCAAGTCGATCGCCCCGAACGACGGATATTCCAGCGGATCATTTGGCCACCGGCTGATGATTGCCGAATCTTGCCCCTCGGCCCATGGACAGAAGCACGCTGCCACAACAAAAGGGACCAACCAATTGAGCATGCGGGCAGCACAGGCTGGTGTTCGCGGCTTTCCCGCCCGCCGCCTGGTGCCTGAGAATTTCACGCATCTCACGGTTGTACCCTCGCGGGAGGAAAATCGCAATGTGACGGTACTTCCAGCCCCAACGAAGGTTCCGAAGACTCTTGTCCTGCGGGAAGGTATCGACCTGACTAATCCTTCGGTTGTAGGGAATGTGCCTCTTCCAAGGAGAGTAGGTGCCTTACGGTGCCGGTTGTACGACGCGCGCAAGCTCTGCGGGCGGGACACTCGTGGGGCTGCGCAACGGACTGATCGGGAAGACCGTAGCGATCAGTGAAAGCTTACGGGTTGCAGAGAGTCTGCCAACGGAGAATCGGCGGAGAGGACGCGCCGCCGATACCCTCGGACTGGGCCGCCCCAAGCGCCAACCCCTCCTGTCAGGCGCCGGGCTGCGCCGTAGACCAGGGACTAATAGCCGCCAAGCGCATGGTACGCCTCGAACAGGGCTTCAATGTTCTCGATCGGCGTGTCGGCCTGGATGTTGTGGGCGGTGCAGAAGATGAAGCCGCCGCCGGGAGCGAGAGTCCGGCGGCGCTCAGCGACTTCGGCCCGGACCTCTTCCGGCGTACCGAACGGGAGCGTCTTCTGGATGGATATTGAACCGTGGAAAGACAGGCGGCCGCCGAACCGCTGTTTCAACTCACGGCGGTCCATGTTGGCCACGTCGGGTTGGATGGGGTTGAGGAGGTCCAGCCCGCAGTCGATCAGGTCAGGGATGATCGCTTGGATTGAGCCGCAGCTATGGTGGGCCACCTGGTAGCCATAGCCCTTGGCCAGGGCGATGAACGCCTTGAAGCCCGCGCGGAGAAACTCGCGCCACATCTCGGGCTTCATAAACAGTCCCTTTTGGGTGCCGAAGTCGTCGCCCATGAAAAAGATGTCCAGGCCGTCGCCAGCCGCCTCAAACGTCCGCCGGGCGTACTCCAAGTAGAAATCGGCGACGTGCCGGAAAATGGCGGCGGCCATCTCGGGCGCCAGCGCCAGGTCGACCAGGATCTGGTCGATGCCGCGGAGGTACATGGCCGGCTTGAGCTGGGCGCAGCGGTTCAACCGGTCGCCCATAAACACCACCACCTTGCCGGTGCGCCGGGCTTCGGCCACCTGGCCGCGGACGCACTGGTAGTCGAACCAGTCGGGATTGGGCCACTTGGGATAAGCGTGGACCTCATCGACGGTGGTGGCCTGCCGCAGGGGGAAGCAGGTCACTTCCTCATACACGCTTGCCTGATCCCCCAAACCCGTGCTAATGCGGACGCGCGGCACACCCCAATGGTCTTCCACCTGCCCGTCGGCATGCACTTGCGGAGGCGGGCCAGTGTATTTTGGCCCGTCGATGTAGCGGAAGTCGACGTCGAGCCGCTGGAGCAATTCTTCTTGGGTCGCCAGGCGGTAGTGTGCCCGGAGCTTGGCAGCCACCGCAGCGGTGAGCCAACAATCGATGGGGACCCGGTCCGGCTCCTGGTGGGCCAAAGCACAAAACACTCGCTGGCGGGCGTCCATCGCAGTCAGGCCTGCTTGGTCGTTGCTTGCGGCACATATCGGACCGGCGACTGAGCTGCCCGCCGCGTCCGCCGGGCCAGCCACTTGCGGAGCTTGCGGTCTGCCTGGGTGGCCAACAGCACCGCCAGGAAGACCGGGATCGTCAGGGCGGCCTTGGCCTTCACCTGCCAACGAGTGGCCCGCAGGAGCTTCAGGATCACGCGGGCCACGTGCAGCGGGCTGTGGAACTTGCGGTCGATCTGCTTGCGTAGTTCGGCGATGCGGTCCACCGAACATTGGTCGCTATAGACAAAGCCGTCGTCGCTGATGTGATAGCCGGGGGTTTTGGCCACCAGGTCGCTGAGGCCCGAGTAGGGTTCGTTGCGAAGCCGGGAGACATGGATCAAGTCGACGCCGATTGAGCGGGCGAACGAGGCCGTGGAAAGCATCTGCTCCTCGGTCTCGCCGATATTGCCCACGATGAAATAGGCGTTGATGATCATCTTCGACTTCCGAAGCACCTCAAATCGCTCGCGGACCTGCGCGACGTTGAATCCCTTGCCCATCGACTTAAGCGTCGCGTCTTGCGTCGACTCGACGCCGATCAACAGCGCCAGAAACCCGGCCTGCTCCATCTTGCGGAGGAGGTCGGGACGTTTGGCGATCTCCAGCCGCGCGTTGACGATATAGTGCTTGCGGATCCGCCTGGCGATCAGCAGGTCGCAGATTTGGGCGACCCTTTCGGGCTGGTGGGTGAACACGTCGTCGACGAAGATGATCAAATCGGCGTCGATCTGCTCGATCTCGCGAACGATCGATTCGGGCGTCCGCGGGGCCCAGCAGCGCTTTACCCCCCAAGGGTTGACGGAGAAGCTGCAGAACTTGCAGTGGAACGGACAACCGCGCGAACCGGCCACCTGGTCGATCTTGATGCCCGTGCTCACCCCCTTGCTCGTCAGGTAGTAGGGCCGCCGCCGCAGATCGCGGGCCGGCATCAGGTCGTCATCCAGCGGCGCATTGGCCCGCGGCGGACTGAAGACCACGTCGCCGTGGTCTCCGCGACGGACCAGCCCGGCGACCTCCGACCACGGGCGTCCCTGGGCGATCTCGACGATCGCTTGTTCGCCGTCGCCGCAAACCACGGCGTCGACGTTCGGGCAGGCGTCCAACCAGAAGCGGGGATTCACGGTGGCCGTCCGCCCGCCCACGATGGTCAACACCCCGGGGGGAAGCGAGTTGATGTCATCGCGGATCAGTTCCAAACCTTCCGGCCAGTTGATCGAATAACAGACCAGGTCGGTCTCCGGCCGGAGAAACGGCCGAGTGCTGGGGTGGCGTTCGTGCCGGAAGTTGATCAGATCGATCCGCTCGGCGTAGGGGCGCAGCGCGGCGGTAACGTACTCCAACCCCAGCGGCGGGAAGGACGTCTTGGAGCTGCGCGTCCGCGGATAGGGAAAAACACAGAGGGCGTGGCGATACATCATGTTGACCTGCGGCGGGGATTATAGCATCCCGCCGGTGGAATAAAATGCCAACTCTTGCGCGGCGCACCCCTCTTGTGATGGAAGCCTAGGGGCCTGGTGGT
>JAJYGU010000376.1 GCA_021784975.1 Planctomycetota bacterium | reverse complement strand
AATAGCCAAGGTGTCCCACTCCATCTTCGGTCGCGGAATTCTTCAGTTGCACGCGGTACTCCACGTATCCGTGGCGTGTGCCGAGCGGCTGACCCGAGTGGGGGTCCTTGTTGGGCAGGGGTTGCAGTCGGATCTCGACGTCTCCGACCTTGTCGGCGGCGGCAAACTGCGGAAGCATCAGTAGGCCCAGAGCAAGTGTCGCTGCCCGCATGAGTATTTTTTCCCTCATACTTTCCCCTGCTTTCCGCTTTTTTCAAGCTGCACATCGGCCGGCAGGCTCAAGCCCGCCTCATCCAGCGAATCGAGCAGGCCTTGGACGATCGCTAGTTCGCCGACCTGGTCGAAACGCGCCTTGTAGTTCAGGATCAGCCGGTGGTTCATCACCGCCGGGGCCACCGCCCGCACGTCTTCAAAACCAACGCTCGGGCGGCCGGCCAACAGGGCATAAGCCCGGGAAGCCTCGGCCATGGCGATGGCGGCCCGCGGGCTGGCTCCGTAGGTGACATAGGTCGCCACGTCAGCGGTGGCCTCGGCGCTGCCCGGATGACTCGCCGCCACCAGCCGCGCGATATAGCGCGACACGGCCCGCGGCAGATACATCCGTTCCATGGCGGAAAACAGTTGCGTGAGCTCCGCGGCGGAGAGCGGGGCCTTGGGCACCGGCGGCTCGCCGCGGCGTCGGGTCGAAATAATGTCGTCCAAGATGTTGGTGGCCACGTCGCTGACCGTCAGCTTGAACAGAAAGCGGTCCAGTTGGGCCTCGGGCAAGGGATAGGTGCCCTCCATCTCGATCGGGTTCTGGCTGGCCAGCACGAAGAACGGTTCCGGCAACATGCGGGTGTTGCCCAGCAGCGTCACCGAGCGCTCCTGCATCGCCTCCAGCAGGGCGGACTGGGTCTTCGGGCTGGCACGGTTGATTTCATCGGCCAAGAGGATGTTGGTGAACACCGGCCCGGCCTGAAAGGTCATTTCCCGGCCGCCGCCGGCCGTTTCCCGGAGGATGTGAGTGCCAAGGATATCGCTGGGCATCAGGTCGGGAGTAAACTGCACGCGGCGGAACTGCAAGCTGAGGACCTGCCCCAGGGCCTTGATCATGGCGGTTTTCCCCACTCCTGGCAGGCCCTCCAGCAGGATGTGGCCGCGGCTGAGGATGCCGGCCAGCACCATCCGGTGTACCTGGCTGCGGCCCAGCAAGACCTGGTCCATTTGGGCCAAAGCCCTACCGGCTAGGACCACGGCGGGCGTCAATTCTTCGGGCGACAAGAGGGCGGGTGGAGAAGCAGTAGCGGTCATTTGTGGGCTCGGTCGAAGTAGCGCTGAATGGTCTTTTCGTATTCCGGCAGGATAAGCTGGGTGTTCGCCTCCCCGCCGCCGGCCTGGGCGCCCGCCAGCGCGCCGCCGGACGAGCCGCCGCCCGGTTTCGCCGAGGTAGGATTGCCCACACTCATGCCGACCAGGCGACTCTTCTTCAGCGAAGCGGCGGCCGCCGGCCGCAACACCTTTTCCTTGAACTTGGCCCCGTCTTTGCTCACTTCCTGCTGCCAGGTCATGACGGCGGGCGGTCCGCCGCCGCCGGGGCCCCCCTTTCCAGCCACTTCAGGGTCGCATAGCGCCAGCGCGTCGGCAAGCTGGGCGCCGTTTTGGCACTGGGACAAGGCATCGATTAGGGCCGCCTCGTCGCCCTCGCCCGCACGGTCGCACTCGGCCAGCTCGGCGGCGTCGATGAGTCTGACGTCGATCAACTTCATCAACCGGGCCCGCTCGCACTCCTTGCACTGTTTCAGAGCTTTGCACAGGTCGCCCAATTGCGATTCGCTCAGCCTGCCTTGCCGGCAGGCCTCCTTGAGCTCGTCCGAGAGGGCCGTCTCCAACTCCTTGCTATCGGCGGCCGCCTTGGCGGCCATTTGCGCCAACTCTTTCATCGCCTGGCCGAACTGCTTGGGGTCCATCTGGTTTTGGGCCGCTTGCAAGGCGTTGGCCAACTGCTGCATCCGGCCGGCGGTTTCCGCCTGCTTCAGGGCGGTTTCGGCCGCGTCGGTGGCCGCCTTGCTCAAAGATTGTTCCAGATGGTCCAGGGCTTCCATGGTCTTGGCCGGGTCTTTGCCCAACGCCTCCTGGCCCGCGCGGGCCAGGTCTCGCTCCAGCACCTGCGCCTTTTCGGGAGGCAAGATCTGCTGCTGCCGCAGCGTCCGGATCTTGGCAGCCAGCTTTTGCAACTGGCTGCCGATCTGCAGTCCACCCGCCGCCGGCAGATACCGATCCGGGGCCAGGAAGGCGGCCAACAGGAAGGCCGTGCTGGTCGTCAGCAACATCCATTGCCGGCCCGATCGCCACCGCAAGGCCGGCAACGGCAGGTTGGCTAGCTGCGCGTTCCAGGGGCCGATGTCCAGGTCGCCCGCCGCCATCAATAGCCCGCCCAACTGTCCGTGCCGGTCCAGCACTGCCCGGATGGCCGCGACCGACGGCACTTTGCGGCGGCCCAGGACTACGCCCGCCGCGATCGCGGCCGCCACCCCCAGGAACCCCCACAACAACACCGACACATCGATGCGGAAAATGGCCCGCAGCCCCACCACCGTCGCCGCCCAAAGCATCGTCCAGGCGAAGAGCAACCGCAGGCACTCGCGCAACACCAAAACTCCGCCCAAACGCCAACGGAGGCCGACAATCGCCGGGACGCGCCGCCGCGATAGCGCGGGCGGGCCACGGCCTAACCGCCCCGGCAAGCTACCGATGATGTCGAGCATGCGACCGGGGATTCTTGCGTGCATCGCTCTGGCTCCGCTGGCGATGATCCAACTGGTCCGGGCGAAATCGTGTTCCGCCGACGTCCAGGCCCGCACCACAACGCGCTCCCCAAGTACCGCTTTCTCGAACTACAGAAGACAGAAAAGTGGCCGTTCTGACGCCATGAGCTTGCACCCCTGTGCGGAGGGCAACTGATGGTACGATATCCTACTCCAACTGATAGGCAACTGCAAGCGGGCGCTCGAGGGTGGATGAGCCGAGCGTGGCCGTGGTCGGCCGGGACTCCTTCCCCGGGGCCACCGTAAGAGGACACAGTGGCGTGCAACTCGCCGAACTGGACTGGGTGGTTGGCGGCGGCGCGCTTGTGGTGAATCTGCTGCTGGGCGTCCCTATCAATAATTCCGTGCTCGTTCGCGGTCAACGAGTTGGGAAATTTCATGCCCTGGCTTCTCGGAGTCGAAGCGTCCTATCGTGCCATCAGCCCCCATCGCCCATTCGCCGCTCGGCTACAGTCTCCCTTTGCAGGCCCGACCGCACTTGGGAAACCATCGCCATCTCAGCTTCTATTCACACACGAGCCCGTACCGAAGCTGTTGGACGTGGCTGGTGCGATGAATGCCTTGCCGGCGCTGCCCATAGCCTTGGAAAATGGGCAATCTGACGTGGCACGAATCGCCGTAAGGGCAACGGGCACCGATAATTTGACCCCTTCGCCGCTTGCACCAACGCTTGCACCAACTGCCGGCAAAACACGCACATTGCAATCAATTAGGGACAAGATCGCAATCATCGCCGAGAAATCGAACACGATCGAAACTCTCGCCGCAAGTGCTTACCCCGTCAAACAAAACAATCCGCTGACCACCGCGGTCAGCGGATTGCATGATGTGGGCGATGCTGGGCTCGAACCAGTGGCCTCCAGCTTGTCGAGCAATCAAAATCGCTTGCCGAAATCGCCTGAAAGTCTTTACACATTGCGATCTTACCGAACCTCGCCGACTCTTGCAAGCCATTGCAACTACCCCTATTGTTTTGCGAAGAATAGGGGTATTTTTGCGGCCTGGGGGGTAGCGGGGGTAGTGCCGGCGAACGTCTGACCGGGGCGCCAAAGCGAGTAGCGGTCGGTTGTTTCTTTGGGGATGATTACTTCTCGCTCGTTGGTCTCTCACTGGGCGAGATGAATCCGCCCAGCAACGAGCGCGTCGCCGGCCATGTACAACGCTTCCTCAATGATGTTGCTCGACAAGATCCCCGTCGCCAGGTACAACATGCTTGGCTGGGAGGTGCCGGGTTCTGCTGAACTCGGAAAGCTTCTATGCTTACCCTCCCGGCCGCTTTACTCGACAGTGGCTTTCGGCGTCACCACGGAGGGTATCTTGTTCTTCCGCGAGGCCCGCCGGTGCATTCGCTTTGCTCTGCTGTAGGCTCCTTTTTCGGTTGACCGTACCTGCTGCCGGAAGTCACTTCGCGTCATCAGCATCGCCACCGTGCTGCAACAGTTCACCAAATTTCTGGTATCCGCGCCGGCCGAGGTGGTCGATTAACTTGAGAGCCCGCTCCTTCGTGGCATCATCGCCGCGCATGGCAAGTCCGAGAATCTTTATGGCGGAGTCACGCCAAGCATAGGCCCGCCACCCCTCCTTGTCAGCCCGGATCATCCGGTCGAGGATGCGCGTCGCCGTCCCGACATGCTCGACATGGGCCTTCGCAATCTCCGCCAGGTGCTCTACAACCTGCTGCGCTAGGTCCGGTATTTGCGGCGAGGCCACGACAGTCTCAAGCCGCTCAAGCCTCCACGCTACGGGGAACTGTTCACACGTAAACCACGAGCCAAACAGCCCACTCACCGGTCGGGCCGCGACATCCTTCTCTCCGAATTCTGACCAGTACCAGTCCCAGAGCTTCTCGAATCGTACCACGATCGCCTCCGGCAGGGCTTCGCTGCGGCCGAGGGTGCAGCCGACAAATGCGATCGTCTGCGAGCGGACATTTTTGTCTGCAACCCGGAGGAAATCGAATAACAGCGGTTCGTCGTTACTGCTGTTTGCCTTCAGGTCCCCACGCCCATACAGGATCACCAGGTGCTCGCCAAGACGATGAATCGGCGTCCGCCCGGAGTTCGGAGGCAAAACCGCCTCGGCAAGGTGCTTCACCGCATAGACGTATTGGGGCCGGAGGATTTGGTAATAGTTGGCGCGGGGAGGGCTCCAGTCGAGAAACGAGTTCCAAGCCGCCCAGCCGTACGCGCACTTAGGTTCCCGCTCAATCAACACCAAATCGAAAATCCGGTCGGCGTTTCCCTTCACCCATGATTCGTCGATCCAATGAAGCAGATCGAAGTACGCGCCTATGATGGCAAATGCCTCGAAGCTCGCATTCTCGGGCTTGATTTGCCATTCGAGCCTTTCCCGGACTTCCGGCATGTCATCGAAGCCCTCTGGCACAACCTTTCGGCCTTCGGCTACGGTCGCCATGTGGTTGGCAACCCAGCGAGCATACGCGACAATCGCCTCCACCGCGATACCACGGGGAGTGTTGATCGCGGCTGTCAGTGAGTCGCTGTACACCCGGAGGTTCTTTTCTCTGGATTCCTCCCGAAGCTGAGATGTGGCTGGTTCTTCTGCGAGTGGCTTGAGTAGGGAGCCAATTGCCTCACGGTTACCTTCCATCGGGTAAGACGGGATGCCGTGCGAGGTCGGATCGCAGACTGCCCGAATAAATCGGCAGATCGCGTAGCGAGCCCACTGCCAGTCCTGGTCGACGAGTTTCCAGAGAACATCATCGACAGGGATATATGCCCCATATTCGGCCACCGGCTGCTCGGCTACCCAATTACACAGCCGCAGCACCGCCGCTACGTCGATCTTCCGACCCGCCTTAACGGCCTCCGCCATTTGTTCGACGAACGTTCGCACGTAGATATAAATTGGAATGGGCTCCCGGCGCTCAAGCATCTCTGCCTGACGGGAAAGCTCCTCCGCCTTGGCACCCACGTACTGGCCGAACGCCCTGGCCATACCCTCGCTTCCCTCGCGGATCACATTGGCTTGAGGCTTGCTCTGCTGCCATGCGCTGATTTTATCCAGCGCCTCCGCGAGGCTCAGACCTGCCAGTTCCTCCGTGGAAATTGGGCTTCGCCAACCGATATTGGCGGGAGGGGAGTAATTATGGAAGTCGCACTCTTCCGGATCCTCCCAGTCGGCCGCCACTCTCTCGTATAACGCCCGGCGCTCGCCGCTCAAGTGCGGAGCGATCCAGTGCAGCCGAATGGCTTGCCAAGACTGGATCCACTTCCGCCGGTCATCCTCGGTTGCTTCCCTGCCTGCGACGCGTGTATCCCAGTAAAACTCCTTCTCGGGGCCCCTGTCGACCCAGCCGAGCCAGGTCGCTTGCTGGTCGGGAGACAGAATCAGGAACCGCCGACGCATGAGCATCGCGTATTCATGCCAAAGCCACAATGTGGAGGCTTTGAACATCTCGGGATCCATCATTGTTTTCTGCGCCAATTCCGGATCCCGCTCGGCAAAGCGGTTAAGCAAATGCACGCTCAGGCGTGTGAACACGTGGTATTCATGGCCGGCAAGAATCCTCAGCGCGGTGTCAAGCTCGATATGCCTGCCGTCAATCGCATGCTCGAATCCCTGACGCACGAGGCCGACTAGGTTGCCCGCGAAATCGTAGGTTCGGTTTTGCTCGTGCTCCTCGATTGCCGGGCGCCAGTGGTCTGAGCCGTCGGCCGTGGAGTGGTCTCCATAATACTCCTTTGCGGCGATCGACGCCTTCAGCCATCCACAAAGGTCAGCGAGGAATCGTCCCCGCGCGGCGGTCGCGAGCGAGGGAATAACTTTTTCGAGCCCCTCGACATTCCAGTACTCGTCCTCATGGTTCGGCCGGCCGTGGCCGTGCACTAACCGTGGAAGAAACAGTGCCTCGGCCAAATCAACTGCCGCGCTCACATGGCCTCCGTTTGCCAAATGGACACAGAGATCAATAGCGCCCGGGAACCGCGATGAATGGGTACCCTCGCTCATCGCCTTACAGACCATCGGCGCGATGGTAGCCGCAATCGCAGCGGGCATCCTATTCGCTGCGGTGAGGATATCTCTGAATATCGAAGGGTTCTTGGTCTGGATGTTTTGCAGGATTTCCGCGACTTCTTCCGGCGCCTGGGCTGCCATTCGCGCGAGATATTTCGAAGCCGGCCAAATTGGATATCGAATCACGCCGCCCTCGACCCGCTCTGGAACCGGGGGGCTGGCAAAAAAGCCCCGGCTCTTGAGCGGCCCGATCCAGTTTGGGTTTTCGAGCCTATCAAGAAAGTAGGCCGCATGCGTCGGTGAACTGAGCAGCAGCGACACAGCGGAGTCGACTTCGCTATCGGTTGGCTCGCTGAAGGATTTCATCTAGCGCGTCCACTCCCGCGAAATAGGTTCCGACCATACCGAAAATTGCCCCCTCGAACGCCTGAAACCTCTCCCGCAGCTCACGCTCCTCTACAGGTACAACAGGCTCGGCCGAAAAATGCGCGTGTGCCATGAACCACTTAGCGGTTTTTCCGAACTCCGTGACGAGTCGGTCGATTGAGTCTGGCGGTGACAGACAGCGCTTAACCAGAAACTGGAATAACAAATCATGCGCACTCGGACACTGCCGCCGCTGACGGTGTTCAACGATCAGAGCGTCGATCAGCACAGCCACATTCCAAGGGATACTGACGATTTCCTCCGCGGGCGCCGCTGCCTCGCGTCGGCAAATGCCGTCCGGAAACCGCCACTGCTCCTGTATTTTGTCTAAATGCTCCTCGTATTGTACTCGCTTACCCTTACGTTGCGGCTCAAGGGCGAAGACGAGCCGGGCGGCTATGTCCCTGACGGCATGCGCTATGAAGCGCACACGTCCCGGAGACGTGGGATTGGCGAGGAGTTCCACCGCTCCTTCGTAGGCCGGCGACAGCGACTCGGCATTCCTCCGGAACCAATCCCGCAGTTCCGAACGCATCGGTGTCCATACGGTTGGCCTGTCAGGGCCTCCGAATTCCAGTGTATCGTCCGAAGTCGGCATACGGATCCCCGTTCGTCGCAAAGCCTATTATAGCAGAACTCTTGGTGCGGTTGCCTGGCATCGATGACCGGACGCGGCGATCGGCCCACGTGGGCCCAAGGGCTGCGGTTGACTTTCAGAATGACTCTGCAGCCAACGATCCGCGCCCGATTAGCCATCATTTGGCAATCTCTTTCAGCCTGCTTATGAGAGACGTGGCCTGTCTCAAGTCCGCCGCCCGAAGTTCCTCCACCACCCACGGTGGATCCGCTTTCCGTAGCCTCTCTCGGATAAGACGATCCCGCCGTAATCGCTGGCCGATGTGGAAGGCTGCACCGTCGATGTAGATCGCCAATCGCCGCTCGGGGACGGCGAAGTCAGCAATCGAGATTGGTGGCTCGCCGGGATTCGGGGCCACAGGCACCTGTTTCTGTGGGTGGAAGCCGTGCTTCTCAAACAGCCGCAAGAATGCCAGCTCCAGTGGTGAGCCGACCCCAGCAGCGTAGGCTTCCAACCAGGGGCGAGGATCGTCGATGTCGCCGGTTTCGCGTGGGCGAGGGTGGGGAGCCGCCGCAGCCAACTCGCCGAGGGCCGGGATGGTCTGGGGCCAAGCCAACTGGTCATGGTATCGTTGGTTGTAGTACGACTTCAGACAGCGGTAACAGGCCGTTTCGCACTCAGAATGGTCTAGATGTTCGATTGCCTGAGCGGCTACCTCGTGGAAATGTTCGGCGATCCGTGGAAGATAGCCACTTCCGCCGAGGCTTGGGTCGATGAACGCCAGCGACAACATCGAGTATCGGGCGATGGCATCGCCGGTCAACCAAGGGCCTTCCAACTCGAAGTCCAACTCGCCCGCTCCCAGCATGAAAAAGTGTTGCATCCCGTTGACCAAGGCGTAGCCCAACGACAGCCCCCACGACTGCCACTCGCTCGGTTGGTTGGTAACAGGCACCGGCAGCAATAGCCGCAGAATCTCGACGCGCCCGGATGTGCTGATCGCCACCGGCTGCGGGTTATTGCCGCGCACCGGGCAGGTATCGGAATGGCCATTGTTGTCGTCAGTGCCCTTTCCGCTCTTGGCGTTGCGGCGGCCGCCGGTCTTCTTTTTGTCAGCTGGCGGCAAATCAAGCATTCTGCCGCACGACGGACATAGCAGGTAACCTTTTGCGCTGGGATGCAGTAGTGGTGTTCCGTCTTGCACTTCCCTGGGTGTCGGGGGCTTGCCTTCGTTGACCCAGCGGACCTCTTCGTTGTGGCTCAGCCGCAAGGCCCAATTACTGCCCACAGTCCACCGCCCAATGACATCACCGTCCCATTGCGGTTGCGTGCTGACGAGATTTCGCTCCGCATAGCGCTCTTCCTCATCAAGGATCGGGCTCTCATCCTGGCGGGCGATGAATCCAGCAAACTCGTAAGACGGCAATGCGTGCCCCGGTGCACTGGTGTTGCAGCGGGGGCAGCCCGGCTGATCGGCATTGTGACGGAGACAGCAGGTTGGACAGGGACGGTACGACCACGTGGGGCCCTCGCCGTGCGGATTCCACGGCGAGGCCGTGTCCAGGCCCATAACCACCCATCGCTTTGACCGAGCGTAGACATGAGCATCAGGCTGAAACTGGCCGATGCCCAAGCGGCGAACCACGCTAATCGGGTCTTCTTCGTGGGAATCGCCCCGCAGCCTGAGCGCCGCTGGTTCCGAGGGGAACTCGTAGCCTGGCAGGATGCCGAACTCGGCAAACCGCCGGAGAGGGTAGCCTGCCGAGCGGTCATCGGCATCTCGGCCTTCTTGACGCGAGTCGGTAGGGATGCCCAGCAGGCGATTGACCAGATCGCTGGCCCGCATGGCAGCATACTTGCGTTGCAGCCCCTCGGCAAACTGCTCCACCGGCTCCCGTAGCTCCTTGACCTGTCGGGCGGTGCAATCGACCACATGCTGAATTCGGCCGGGCAACTCTTCCAGGTACACCCGCAGCCGAGTCTCGTCCAGCCCAGCCCTCGTCAGCACGTCCGCTCCCCATGCCTCGCGGGCGACCGTCAGTGTATGCTCGGTCTGGTTACGGACTGCCTCGATCAAAGCGTTGACGGCTTCCTGGTTAACCGTCCCGTTGGGCGCAACGTATTCGACCATCTTGCCCGCCAGTCCCGGCGTGGCTGCTCCGAAGGCGATTGCCGCAAGATGCCGAGCCAAAACATCCCGATTGCCCAACGATACGGCCGGGGCCGGCACTTCTCCGGCGATCATTTCCCGTGGCTTGTCGTAGAAATACTGATCGTGGGGCGTGTTGCGGGCGTAGCCGAGCACCAGGCCCACGCGTGACCGCCGCCCGGCACGACCGCCACGCTGGGCGTAATTGTCCGGCCGGGGCGGAACGTTCCGCATGACCACGGCATCCAGACCGCCCACGTCAATGCCCATTTCCAGAGTCGGCGAGCAGGCTAGAACGTTGACTGGCGACTCTGCCTGCGGGGCCTTGAAGCGGTCTTCCAACGTGGCTCGGTCTTCCGTGGTGATCTGGGCCGTGTGCTCACCGGCCACCAACGGAATCGTGTCCGGCTTCTTGATCCGCTTGACCGAGCGGTTGGCATTGACCTCCGCATCTAACCATCGGACCAAGGTGCCGTGGCAGCGGGGGCAGGGCATGCCCGGCTGAGCCTCAGCCAGGGCCTTGCCGCAGATTTCGCAGTGCACCCGGCTCTGCTCGGTCGCCAGTTCCAGTCGGACAATCTCGCT
Source organism: Planctomycetota bacterium (assembly GCA_021784975.1). Taxonomy (GTDB): domain Bacteria; phylum Planctomycetota; class Planctomycetia; order Pirellulales; family Thermoguttaceae; genus JAJYGU01. The sequence continues at coordinate 1,554 of JAJYGU010000376.1, read as the reverse complement.
GTTGACCTGGAGCAGCGTGTCTCGCTCGCGGTAGCCGAACAACTCCACCGGCACTAGGAAGCTGCCCCGCTTCAGCAGCGCGAGCAGATCGACGACCGTTTCCGCGTCGGGCTCGTGGCCACCGAAGCGATCAAGCATCTGCTTGAGGATGCGTTCCAGGCTGGGACCACGACCGCCCGACTTGGGCTTTCGCCAAGCGTTGTTGCAGGTGATGCCACTGGGCGTCACTGCCCCCTCGCGAAAGGCCACCGGCTCGGTGCCGCTGGGCGATGTGGCGTAACCTCGTGGCTGCTTGACGTGCCGCTCCCACTCCGCGCTGCGAAGGTATTCCGGGCATCGGACGTTCGACGGATGGTAGCGGAGCATCTCTCGTGACAAGCAGCCCCGCGTGCGGATTTCGTCCAGCACCACGCGGCACAAGTGCTCCAACTCGGCCGTCTTGATCCCCAACCGTCCGGCCAACGCTGCGCCGCGGACACGCACGTACTCGTCGAGTTGGTGGTAGCCGACGTTGACCAAGCCTAAGTTAACCAACGTGCCCCGGTAGCCCGCGTTCACGGCAATCTCATCTAGCAGGGGCGCTTCCTCCCATGCCTGAATCCGCTGCCGTGCCTCGTCGGGAATCCAGTCGGTCTCTTGCGGGACGTGAGGGTTGTCGCGGTGGTTAACAGCCTGATCCGCCAGCATCTCCACGGCCCGGCGCACAGTTAGTACCCGCTCGGTTTGAAGGATCTTCAGCAGGCGGCTACGCATCCGGTCGTAGCGACTGGCGAAGATGATGAACCGAGCCTGGTGGGCGGCATCCTGCCGACTATCGCTGAACACCAGCAGCCGTTCTTTGCCGTCATGGTCGGGCTTGTTCTGGTTGGCCTCGGCCAGTGTCTCGATTAGCCCTTCGCCCACGACCTTCACGGCCGCGGACGTGCCCAAGCTGACCGGCGTGATAACGTTGCGGCTCCCCGCCGTGCCGCCACAGCACAGGCATTGGGTGCGGGCCGGCAGCACCGTGACTTTGAGCGGATAGTCGGCTGGGTTTGCGCTGAACTGGAGGGCATGCGGATCGAGCGAACCGTCGAGGATTGGCTTCTTCTTGATCTGCTCTGGCACCTTGGCACGTCGCCGACGCCCAGTCCCGTTTGCCCCGTTCTCGCCCTCGTCTTCGTCGCTGGCCGCCACGCCCTCGAATCGGGCTGGCTCGTACACCATCCACTCATCGTCGGCCGTGGGCTTGTCGCTGGGCCGCAGAGGCGTTTCCAGATTGCCGACGAGCCGCAAGTAATCAGCCCCACAGTTACGGCAAAGGTACAGCGGTGCGGTGGGATGATGGCAGGCTGTGCATTGCTCTTCGCCCTTGGCGTAGAGTTTGCCGCAGGAGGGGTTCAAGCAGCGATGGAACTGCCAACCGCCACGGATGAAACGGTGAGCACGCAGTCGCAAGGCTCCGGGCGTTCCGTCCGGCAACGCAGCGCCGATCACCAGCGCAGCCTCGACCTCCGAGCGGAGCTTGTCGTCCGATAGGTCTTTCCGTTCGGCTACCTCCGCCTTCATCTGGGC
>JAJYGU010000370.1 GCA_021784975.1 Planctomycetota bacterium | reverse complement strand
GACACGCCGGGCAATAGCCCACCAGTTCCTCCAAATGGACCTCGCCACCCCGCACGACCACCGGCCTTGATTTCCTCTTCAGCAAGCACATCTTGCCACAGGTCGGGCACGGAACCTCTTCGCCCAATCGCTCCCCCTGGTTGACAATCATCGACTCCACTGTCCCCTTCACCAAAGCCCGAGATGCCGCCACGGCATACTCCTCCATGTCAGCCAGTGTCACATCCAGTCCCGGACCATCGGGAAACGCCTCGCGGGCAATCATTTTTCCCCAGCCCTCCGCAACCTCCTGGATTTCCTTCAACTTCCGCTTCCGAGCTTCCTTGCTCGTCATCTGTCGATCCTCCTTCAACTTGCAACGATATGATAGTTCAGAATCCGGATCGGCAGCTTAAATCATCCCTGTCAACGATGCAAACCCGTTCTTGCGCCCGTAGGGCAGCCGCCGAATCTCGTCAAAATCTCTCTTGACGCCGCTGGCCCGCATGGCTATTCTCCGCCCCCTATTCCTGAGGCAACCCGACTCGCCAAAAGATCGAGGCGGAGGGGGGTGAGCCCTGCCTCCCGGTCAGCGAGCGATGGGGCACAATATGACATCACCGGCCGGGCTGACCGGCGACCTGCGAACCGACTCCTCGACCGGCTCGTCCGCGCAGTTGGCCCACGCGCTTTTGCGACTGCTGTCGGGGCTGCGTTACCACAAGAACGTGGTGATCGCCGTCATGCTGGTCAGCAGTCTTCTGGGTACGCTGTACTACCTCACCGCGCCGCGGAAGTATTCGGCACAGGCGTCGTTGTTGGTCAATGAAAGCGGCCGGGATCATCTCGACACTTCGCTGACCAACGACGATTCGGTGCAGCAGAATACCATGCCGACCTTCGAGAACATGGTCCGCAGCGCCAAGGTGCTCGAAGGGGCTTTGCAGCGTCTTGCCCCCGCCGACCGGGTCGACTTTCAGAAGGTCTCCCAAGAGCGTTGGCTCGCCGCCCTGCGAGGTTTGCTCTCGGTCCGCACCGTCCGGGGCACGAGCATCCTTGAAATCAGTTCGCTCTCGCGGGACCCCCGGGTGGCCGCCAAGCTGGTTCGCGCCGTGGTCGATTCCTATATCGATTTCATGGACTGCATTCACAAGGGGGCCACCGGGCAACTGAGCCACATGCTCTCGCAAGAGCGCGGCCAATTGGCCGACCAGCTCAGCCGCAAGCAAGCCGAGCTGCTGGCCGCCCGCCGGCGTTGCGCCGACATGGGTTTCCGCAGCGGCAGCAAGACCCTGCACCCCATGGTGCAGCGAGCGGTGTACTTCAACGATTCCCTGGTGGAGGCCCAAAAGCATCGCGCCGAGTTGGAGGCCCTCCAGCAATCGGTCGAGGAGGCGATCCGCCATGGGCAGGACGTCAGCCAGTTCTTGATCTCCGCCGGCGATGTGATCGGCCGCGAGCTGCTGTTAAACAGCCTGGGACTCGGCAACCGCGATACCACCACGCAAACCGCCTTGGAGCAGAGCCTGCTGGCCGACCGGGGGGAGCTGAGCAGCCTACGGCAGAACCTGGGGCCGCTGCACCCCGAAGTGCTGGCCCTAAGCGAACGTATCCGCCGCACCGAGCAGTTCATCGCCGCCGCCCAAGAGCGGATCAACCAGGGGGTAGCAGAGTTGCGCCAGAACCAACTGGGGCCCTGGCTCTTGCAGATCGTCCAGGAGCGCCTGCAAGAGGCCCGGCAACGCGAGCAAATGCTCCAGGTCCAGTTCGAGCGGACCCGCGCCGAAGCCATCAACCTCGGCGGCCAGATGGCCGAGATCGAGATGCTGGAACGCGACGTCAAACGCCTCAGTGATATGAACGACGCTCTATTGAACCAGATCGCTTCGGTCGATCTGCGCCGCAACGGGGCCGAGGTAAGGGTGGGGGTGCTCGAAGAGCCACGACCGGCCAAGTCGCCCGTCTCCCCGCAATTGACGCGGGTGGCCTTGCTGACTTTGGGCGCCGGCCTCGGCCTGGCCCTGGTCCTGGTCAATGCCCTCGACGCCTTGGATGATCGTTTCCGCTCGCCGGAAGAGCTGCAAGGGCGACTGCACCTGCCGCTGTTGAGTACGATTCAGCGGCTGACCGCGCCGAAGTCGACGGGCATCGAGTCGGTGGCAACTTTCATCTCGCCGACCGACCCGACCGTCGAGGCGTTCCGCACTTTGCGCACTGCGATCTCGCTCCTCTACCCGGATGCCCATCGAGTGGTGGTTTCCAGTTGCGAACCCGAGGATGGGAAGACCACCACCCTGGCGAACCTGGCGGTCTGTTACGCTCAGGCGGGCAAGAAAACTCTCCTGATTGACGCCGACCTGCGCCGGCCCGGCATGACCAGCTTGATGAATCTCCGCGGCCCGAGAGGGCTTTCCGAGCTCTTGCGGAGCGATCGCGGGATCGAGGAATCGGCGGCGGTGCACATCCACCACTCCGCCCAAAATGGCTTGGATATCCTTCCCTCCGGCCCCCGGCCGTCCAACCCGGCTGAACTCTTGGGTGGCCCGCGATTCAGCCAACTGCTGGGCTGGGCCGAGAGCATCTACGATCAAATCCTCATCGACAGCCCGCCCGCTCTGGCGCTAACCGACACGGCCATCGTCGGCCGCCTGGTGGACGGCGCCCTGTTGGTCGTCCAGCCCGCCAAGAATCGCCGGCATATGGTGCTGCGGGCCGCCGAACGCTTGCGACAAATGAAGGTGACCCTGTTGGGAGTGGCCGTCAATGGCCTCGGCGGCCCTGAAGATCGCGGCTACGGCTATTACGGCTACCACGGATACTACAGCGGCTATGACGCCGGCAAGTACGCCTATCGATACACCACCGAAGAACACCTCGAACAGCAGCCTGGGGAAGAAGAGCCGGCCATGGTTGACGCCGTGCCCGACATTCTCCCCATCGGCGGCGGAGACGAAGAAGAGACGAGACCCGGCGGGCGGATCGTGCCGCAACGGGTCGCCTGAAGTGCAACGCACGTTTTCGTCGGAGACTTGTTCAACAAGGCCACGGGGACTGTCCCCCTTGGCTGGTCAACAAGGAATCGGGCCTTGAGCACCCCACGATTACGAGTCTTTTCCGGTCGATCCGAACCGCCATCGGGCAGCCTAACGCCCGGCTATTGGCGGCGCCATCGTTACTTGCTGGCAACGATTGGGCTGACGCCGGTCTTGGCGGCCATCTACTACATCGGCTACCTGCTGCGATTTGAGGGCCAGTTGGACGCCTCCGCAGGCCACTGCTTCGCGGCCACCGTGGCCTGGGTGGTGACCGCTAAGCTGGCTTGGTTTGCCGCCTGTCGGGTGTGCCGCGGTTGGCGCCGTTCGGTGGCATTTTACGACCTGGTCATTCTGTTGAAGGCCGCGACCGGCGGGCTGCTGACTTTGGTGGTGATTGCGCATTTCGTGGTTACCTTGCCGGCGATTCCGCGGAGCGTTCTCGTGATCGACTGGGGAACGACCATTGTCTTGTTCGGCGGTGCGCGAGCCCTGTTGCGCGGCGTCCGTGAAACCGGCTGGTCGCTCTTGGGCCGAGGCGAACGAGTGCCCGCCCTGATTGTCGGCATCAGTGAGATGGGAGAATCGGCCCTCCGCGCCATCCGCCGCGGCGGGGCGCCGGCCTATCGGGTGGTCGGCTTCATCGACGCCGATCCGTCGCTGGTCGGCACACAGATCGAGGGAGTGCCCGTCCTTGGCACCCTCGAACAAACCCGGCAGATCGCCGAGCAGCATGGCGTCGAGCAGGTCCTGGTAGTACAGGGAAAGCTCAACGGGCCCCAGTGGCGGGCCTTGATGGACGATGCCCGTGAAAGCTCCTTCGAACTCCGCGTATTACCCACCTTCCAACAGCTCATCAGCGGATCGGTGACCATCCAGCCGCGGGCGGTGGCCATCGAAGACCTGTTGCAGCGCGAGCCGGTCGAGCTCGACATCAGCCAGATCCGCCACTGGATCGACCATCGCGTGATCCTGGTGACTGGCAGCGCGGGCAGCATCGGCTCGGAAATCTGCCGGCAGCTCCTGCAATTTTCGCCTAAGCGCCTGATACTGCTGGACCGCGCCGAGACCGGGCAGTTCTTTCTGGAACGCGAGCTGCGGCAGTTGGGCAGCCGGGCAAAGATCGAGGTCTGCCTGGCGGACGTGCTCAACGAACCCCGGATGCACCGCATTCTCGCCGTCCACCGCCCCGACGTGATCTTTCACGCCGCGGCCTATAAGCACGTGCCCCTGATGGAGAGCCATCCCGAAGAGGCCGTGCGGAACATCGTCTTGACCACTCGACGCCTGGCCGATCTGGCCATGGAGCACCATACGCAATCGTTTGTGATGATCTCGACCGACAAGGCGGTCAATCCCACCAGCGTCATGGGGACCTGCAAGCGCGTGGCCGAGTTGTACGTGCAATCGCTTACCGGCCGCTCCGCCTGCCGCTTCGTCACCGTGCGGTTCGGCAACGTGTTGGATTCGGCGGGCAGCGTGGTGCAGTTGTTCCGCCAGCAGATCGCCGCTGGGGGGCCGGTCACGGTCACGGACCCGAACATAGAACGATTCTTCATGACGATCCCTGAGGCAGCCCGGCTGGTGATCCAGGCCGGGGCCATCGGCGAGAGCGGACAAATCCTGGTGCTCGATATGGGCGACCCGGTACGCATTGTCGATCTGGCGGAGGACATGATCCGCCTCTCCGGCCTGCGGGTGGGCGAAGACATCAGCATTGAGTTTGTAGGCCTGCGTCCGGGCGAGAAGCTCTACGAGGAGCTGCACATCCCCGGCGAGACCCAATTGCCGACCTGCCATCCGAAAATCATCCTGGCCGATCACAAGCCGGCCGACTATGCCCGCATCGTGGAATTCATCGACGAGCTGGATCGCCTGGCGGTGAAGAACCCGGAAGTGCTGGTGGCCCAATTGGCGGCCATTGTGCCCGAATACAGCCGAAAAGCGGCCGACCGCCCCATCAGGCGGCGGGCGGCCGCGTAGAACAACTTGGGGACTGAACCGTTCACGGGGACTGTCCCGTTTTTCGCGGCACGAGGCCGCGAAAATGGGACTGTCCCCCTTGGACTACGATTTTCGCGGTGACCATGTCCTGCATGGTGCCCGGCCGCGAAAATGGGACTGTCCCCCTTGGACCGATCAGCCAGAGGAATGTCGCCCCCTGCCGCCCCGGCAAGGGACGCGACAAAAGGTAAGAGACAACAGTGGGCGCCGGCCACCCACGGGAACGGAGTGCGCCCGGACGCAAGCGGACGAGCGGGAAAACAGGACGACAGTCCATCCCGGGAGGTTCTTCCGCTGCGGCTGCGGAACGAATGCCGGAACACCAGCAGGCGTTGGGGCGCAAGGAAAAATGATCAGCGGCCGCGTCGATGACAGCAGAAGGACAGCCATCGTCATCGCCCTACCGTTCCCCGAGGCGTGGCGACAAGCGACGGATTCGGGTTTTGACGCGCAAAGAGTACCAAGACCCTATGATGGATTGTAACATGGACAGCGCAGCGAGTACACCGCCACAAGATGCCCTCAAGGCACAGCATCACGAGGATGAGATCCTGAGCCGACACTTTGCCGGTGTACGTGCCGGCGTGTTCCTCGAAGTTGGCGCATTTGACGGCGTGAACAACAGCAACACCTGGTATTTTGAACAAGCGGGTTGGTCGGGCGTGCTGGTGGAGCCGAACCCCGATCTCGCCGAAATGTGTCGGCGAGCGAGACCAAAGTCTCGCGTATTCGAGTGTGCCGCCGTGGGGGATCGCACCCAGCGCACCATCCGCTTGGATCGCGCCGAGGGCAATCTGGAACTCTCCAGCATCTCGATGAACGCGCACCGCAGGCGATGGCTGCGATTCCAGAGAGTCTCCGCCGAAATCAGCACCATCGAAGTGGCGGCAAAAACGATCGACGACATCTTGCAGGAGGCAGGGATCGAGAAGCTCGACTTCGCTACGATTGATGTTGAGGGATTTGAGTTCGAGGCGTTGCGGGGTTTCACGCTCTCTCGCTTCGACCCGGAGATCGTGATCATTGAGAGGAACACGATCATGATCGACAAGCGGATTCTCGATTACCTCAACAGCAACGGATATGAGTACTTTCGCACGACCGGCAGCAACGACTGGTTTCGCAGGTACGCAGGACCTCATCCCGTCCCCCAAGGACTCCTGCTGAGAGTTGGCAGCATCAGGACGTCGGAGCCGTTGCGGCAGCGAATCGTGGTCTTCATCGGGATTTTCTTGAGTCGAATGGGGCTGTTATCGACCGCGTTGAGCCTACGGGATTGGCTGCGCGCGTTCAAAAAGAGGAAATCGCCGAGAGACCCGGCTGGCTGGTCGCTGCGTGCTTGGCTTGTTCGAGCCACCCATTACGTGAGCGCTTTGCGGAGAGAGGTGCTTGCACGCCTTGTCTCCTGCCTGGGCAAACGCCCGTGCAAGGCGATCCTCACTCCGGCCTTGGCGCGCGCGCGTCGCGGGTCCGTCGGCGACGGAGGGAGACTCCTTGTGACCTACTATGGCTTGGGGCTGGGCGACACCATCGCGTTTCTGCCCGTCCTGCGCGCTTTGCTATCAGCAGACCTCGATCCCGCCCCGCTCGTCCTCATGCCCTCCCGGTCGCACCCCCTTGTCGATCGCCTTTGCGGAGATACATCGCGGATCGTGTTTTACGACGCATCGCGGAGCTGGCGACATGCGTGGCGATTCTTCCGCGGGCTTAAGGAGCAAGGCATTTCAACGGTCTTGGACTTCACGGTCGACTCGCAGCAATATCAGCGCGAAGCGCTGTGCCATGTTTTCACTGCTAATCGCGTGGTGGGGTTTCTCGATCGGGATGGAGTTCGCAGCTACTACGACAGTACCGTACGCGTAGACAAGAGAGAGTACGTGGCACGGAGCTTCGCACAGTTTCTTGAGCTCCACACGGGTATTAAGGTGGATAGCGCTTACTGGGATGACTTTCCCCTGTCGCCACGCGAGCAGGAGAATGTCAGGCGGTTTCTGGTGCATAACGAAATTGTGGGCAAAAGAATGATAGCGGTTTTCCCCACGACGGGCAAGTTCAAGCGGGGAATCGACCTAAGGGCGTGGCCCTACTTCGGCAGCCTCATCGAACGGCTAGGCGGTTCTTCCGGCTCCGCAGAGCAAGCAGTCGTCCTGTTCGGAGACGCCAGTCACCGGCGATACATTGAGTCCTTGGTCCCCGCGAGCGGCGCGCAGCGAGTGGTGTGCGCCTGCAGTCTGAGCGTGAACGAGGTGGGAGCGATCATTCGACAGGGGGCGTGCGTGGTCACCACGAACAGCGGCTTTCTGCACATCGCTTGCAATCTGCGCGTGCCGACGGTCACATTCCCCATGGGGGAATCCTGCCGGTGGATCCCTGACAACGGATACGCCCACCAGGTCTTCTGCACCGAGTGTGAGGGCAGGCGAGTATGTACGGCTGGCCGCCCCTTGCAACGCAACTGCTACCGCAATATTTCTGTTGAACGTGCTCTGCAACGCATCAGGGAAGTTCAGCGAGACGTCACAGTATCCGTCGGTGCGCCGGCGGAGATCAACGAGCGAGCTGCCTGAGAGACCCGATCTGCACAACTATGATTCCGCCGGAGACCGTATTCGAAGCAGTGCTCGCGTCACTCACTGGCGATCCCTGCGCGCCGGCTCCCCGGTGCAACACGGCTGACCCGAGTGAGGCAGTCTACACCCCGGCGACAAACGAGGCACGGGTCGCACGATCACAGCCGACATTATCCGACATATGCTGCACGAAAGCGCCGAAACCAAGTTGGCCACCAAGGCCCTTGCAGATGACATCGCCACGTTCGCCCAGTGGATGTGCGACGCCTATCGCCGTGACGTAAAAGTGATCCTCTTCGGCAACGGGGTTCCCTGTGCGATGCGGCTCACATTGTGGGAGAACTTGTCGGCCGCTACCATCGCGCATATCGTTTGTGAGCTCGTCGAACAATGACTGGAGATTGATCCATGACTGAGTGGCGACACGATGCCCAGGGTTCGTGCGGCATCAGCCGTAAACGCCTCGACTCGCTATTGGATGGCTTTGTGGGCCGCAGAGTCCTCGTCGTCGGCGATCTGATGCTGGATGAATACATTTGGGGCCAGACTAGTCGTGTCTCCCCCGAGGCGCCGGTGCTGGTTCTCGACGTCCAGCGGACGACGCACACGCCCGGCGGCGCGGCCAACGTTGCGCGGAATGTCCGCGAGATGGGTGGGGAAGTCATGGTCGCCGGAGTGGTCGGTACCGATTCTAACGCGGACCTGCTCCTGTCGGCCCTTCAGACCGAGGGTTGTGTGACGGAGGGCGTGGTTGTGGCTGAGGAGCGATGCACCACGGTGAAGAGCCGAGTGGTAGCCCACAACCAGCAAGTCGTGCGAATCGACCGCGAATGGCGAAAACCGATTGGGAGAGTCGCACTCAAGAAATTATCGGCATTCGCCGATGCGATCATTCCCACGGTGGACGCCGTGATCCTGTCGGACTATGCCAAGGGCGTGCTGGCTGATGAGTTGGTGGCTGCCATAATCAAGAAAGCCAAGAAGTGTCATGTGCCGCTGGCTGCGAACCTGAAGCCGCCGCGCACAACAGCGTTTCGCGGAGCGACTCTGCTTACACTCAATCTGACGGAGGCAGAACGGGCCTGGGAGCAACCGATCGTTAATGAGGGAGCCCTCTACCGCTGCGGCCGCGTGCTTCACAAACGGCTGGCATGCAAGGGATTGCTCATCACCCGCGGCGGTGATGGAGTCGCACTTTTCATCCCTGCTGGTGCGCCCCTGGCGATTCCGGCGCGGCGCGTCTCTGTGTTCGACGTCTCCGGTGCCGGCGACACAGTGATCAGCGCCGCCACACTGGCGTTATCCGCGGGCGCGACCTTGGGCGAGGCCGCGGCCATCGGCAATCTGGCGGGAAACATCAAGGTGACGAAACTCGGCACGGCACCCGTCACCTGCCACGAAATTCGGCAATTTGCGAGAGAGAAGCCTTCCGAGGCCCCCTAGCATGAAAACCACAATGACGTCGGCGCACGGTCGCGTGCTGCCGCGTGACGAGTTGGCGAGCCGGCTGGAGACGGAACGCCGCGGGAAGACGCTGGTATTCACCAACGGCTGTTTTGACCTGGTCCACGTCGGGCACGTGCGGGCGTTGGAGGCCGCGCGGAGTCTGGGAGACATCCTGGTGGTGGGAGTCAATTCCGACGCCTCTGTGCGCCGCTTCAAGGGCAACGCCCGCCCGATCATTCCCGAAGCGCAGCGCGCCGAGTTGGTTGCGGCCTTGAAACCGGTTGATTACGTGGTCATTTTTCCCGAGCGCACCCCGATCGAGACGATCTACCTGCTTCGGCCCGACATCCACGTGAAGAGCGGAGATTACCGTGTCGAGGAACTGCCCGAAACGCCGCACGTCCTCGCCGGCGGTGGACGCGTCGAGATTGTACCTTTGGTCCCCGGGCTGTCGAGCACGGACATTGTGGAACGGATCTTCGCCCACTATGACGGCGATCTACGCCGCGCCGGATGATCATTCCAGGAGAGCATGAAGTATGACTGAGGCGAGGAAGAGAATCTGCTTCGATCTCGACGGGGTGTTGTGCTCCTTGACGGACGGACACTACGAGAGTGCGGTGCCCGATGCCGAGGCCATTGAATTGGTCAACGCGCTCTACGATCGCGGATTTGAGATTCTCATCTATACGGCGCGCTTCATGGGGCGAAACCATCAGGATGCCGCCGCGGCCTACCGGCAGGGCTACGAGCTCACACAACGTCAGCTTCAGCGATGGGGCGTCAAGTACCACTATCTCTTTCTCGGCAAGCCGGCCTTCGACCTGCTGATCGATGATCGCGCGGTGTTCTTTGAAAGGAACTGGCCAAAGATTGCAACCGCCATTGCGGGCTGAATCGAGCCCGGATTAGCGCGGTTGGGGAGGGTGTTTTCATCGATATTTGTTGCGGAAAGGGAAGCAAAGTACGGTGGGCCAAGCGGAGCGCCGGCATGCCGATATGACAACAAGTTCTTCACAGTGGGCCGGCGCTCCGCTTGGCTACAGTCACTGCTGTTGAGGGTGCTATTCTGCTTGCCGTACGGCAGCCGCGTTTCTTTGTTGCCGCTGATTCGAGGAACGTATCGAACTGTTTTGCCGACACCCGGGACGATTCTGGTGTAGAAGTCCCAACGGAGATCAGACGGTGTGGTTGCGCTCGAGATCCCTGAAGCACGCGGTCCTGGCGACTTACATTGCCCGCGGCTGGTCGGTCGCGATGGGGCTGGCTTTCATCCCCGTGTACATGCGGGCGATGGGCGCAGAGGCGTTTGGGCTGGTGGGCTTGTTTGTCATGCTCCAAGCCGTTTTCTTTCTCCTCGACGTAGGCTTGGGGAGCAAGCTCAACCACGATTTCGCTCGGCTGATCGCCAGTTCCTCCCCCGGCCAGAAGTTTCGCGACCTGCTGTGGACGCTCGAGATCCCGCTCTGGACAGCCGCCATTCTGGGCGGTGCCGTCATTCTGGGGGTCGGGCCGATCGTAGCCGCGCGATGGCTGAATGTCGAAGCGCTCTCGTCCCGCACCCTCTCATTGAGCGTGCGTCTCATGGGACTGATCCTTCTGTTCCAGTTGCCAATGGCGTTCTATGCCGGCGGGCTCCTGGGGCTTCAACGACAAGTGCTCTACAGTGCACTCAATGCCACCTGGTACACGTTGCGATTCGTAGGTGGAGCAATCGTTGTCTTGTTCGTCGCTCCTACGCCCGAAGCTTTTTTCACCTGGCAATTGATCGTCGCCGTTGTCATCACGACTTCTACGAGGTTGGTACTGCGACACTGCCTGCCGCCAGGCGAATGCTGGCCCAGGTGGAGTTGGAGCCTTTTGGTCTCGCATTGGGAATTCACGACGGGTCTCGGAGCAATATCGCTGACGGCATTGGTCCTCAATCAGGCGGACAAGTTGATTTTGAGCCGGCTGCTTCCGCTCAAAGAGTTTGGCTATTACACTCTGGCCTGGAGCGTAGCGTACGGATTGAAGGCACTGTCTGAACCGATGTTCAGCGCGCTTTTCCCCAGGCTCTCCTATCTGGTTGCCACCGGCGATTCTCGCCAGCTATCACGAACGTACCACGCCACATGCCAACTCGTGACCGTGATTGTGGTTCCCATCGGGGGTTTCCTGACAATTTTCGCGCCGGAAATCATGGTTCTATGGACACGCGACCCCTTCGCGGCATCGCAAACCCGCCTTCTCACCGAAATCCTGGCCCTGGGCAATACGTTGTTCGGCCTGGTGGTTGTTCCCTCCGCGCTGCAATTGGCGCACGGCTGGACGTCACTCAACCTGGGCGCGAATATCGCGTCTATTGCGATCTTTGCCCCACTCTTGGCGGTTCTGACACCGTGGTACGGCGCCGCCGCGGCGGCCTGGCTTTGGCTGCTCCTGAATGCCGGGTATGTCTGCGTCATGATACCGGTGATGCACCGGCGGTTGCTTCGCGGAGAGCTTTGGCGTTGGTACGTCAACGACGTGGGGATGTCCGCAATCGCAGCAACGCTGGTGCTTGGTTTGGCTCGAATCATGCTCAGCGCTCGGCTGACGCCGATTGCGACGGCGTGCGTGCTGGGTGGATCGTTGCTCGCCGCACTGCTCTCCGCAGTCTTGGCGTCTCCCTTGTTCTGGACATGGAGCCAAGTGTGCGTTCACGGCGGACAGCGCCGCGAAATCATTGGACCGTGGGTGCGGCAAAATGAGTATCAGCCTCACCAGTAGTTCCACTAAGAACGTCCTGCGCGATTCTCAGATGCACCAATTAAGTGGTCGGTTGGGGTATCTCCTCATCCAGTGTGCCGTCGAGGTCCTGCTCGTCGCCTTCTGCGTGGAAGGAGTCATCGAGCTTAACACTGCGGCCGGTGCATCGGTCTTAGTGTGGTTTCTGGACATGAGGAACCCACTCATCCTCAAGAATGCGTTTCTCGTGTACGCCTACTGCCTCTTTGTTCTTGCGGGCAACCACTACTTTCCCGGCGAGGACGATCTGTTTACAGATATGCTTGCCTACGTCGGCGCATATCTCGTCGGATATCATGGTGGCGAAACCGGTTTTCGTCCTCGTTCCAGCAATGTTTCGGGTCTTCGGCGACCTATGGCAAA